>JBCDFA010000078.1:0-24375 GCA_039178835.1 Chloroflexota bacterium | reverse complement strand
AGTTCTTTCATTTTTGTTTATGTTAACGCAACAAAAAACCTCTATTTATAAAAACGCTGGATAGATCGCTTTTTTGAAGAAAATATGTTTTATTTTGCAAGCAATTTGTTGCTTCTTTTACGGTGTTATGTAGTAATGGCTTTTTCAGCACTGGCGGAAAGTGGTTCAGCATTTCCGACGAGTTGGAAGGCACCCCAGAAGGCTGGGTGTAGATCAGCATATTGTGTGAGCATGGCAAGCTGTGCCATACGTAGTGCAGCAGCTTTTGAGGCCCCTTTGCTCAATTCCTGATAGAGCCGTTTCATAAACTCAACTGCCAGATCATCTTCCACGCGCCAGAGGCTGGTGATTAGCGCACCGGCACCAGCATAGAAAAAACCCCGCCCCAGACCGATCAATTCATCGCCGGCAACTGCCTGGGCACGTCCGGTCTCACAGGCGCTCAGGGTTACCAGTTCATAGCTTAAATCGTGTTGCAACAGATCATCGGCCCATAGCTGACCATCGGCAAGTTCAATATAGGACAGTTCTGGTTGGTCAAGCCGATGCTTACCATGGGCAGCAATATGGAGTATCTGATTTGGTTGTGTCTGGAGATTATCACGGGTAGCCATTTCTTCGCTATACACAGAGCCACCAAATAGTTGTTGCACCATCTGAGTTTCCGTCAAAGTGCGGGGTAGTCGTTGTTGCCATGAGTGTGAAAGTGCCAAAACACCAGGTTTACACCTGGGGCTATCTTGGCTTATAAGACTTGCAGCAGGCAGGATAACAATCTCGTATTGTTCGATCAGATATTGTGATCCATTGTAGAGCAGATGAAAGGGTAAATAGTGTAAGAGTCCATAGGGCACAATGGCTAATCTCTGTTGATCTTGAAAATGACTAACCAATGGTTCAAGTAGGAATGTATACAGTTGTTTGAGAATGCGCTGGGACATTTTGGTGAGATTGTGACTTGCAGTCGATTGTGTTCCTGTATTGAGTGCAGCATTCAGGTTGGTTTGTAACTGTGCCAGTGTCTGATCGATCTTAGTGATGTTCATCGGTAAACGATGAACATCTATGTCTGTGGACGTTACGGTAAATGCCCAGAAATGAGTACCATCACTATAGAATTCGATCAAGGTGGTGTCTTGGTCTAGTTGTTTTTGTACATCATGCAATGTGGGAGCCTGAATACCAGTGGCAATACTTTTTTCCTCACTTTGCAGATAGAGTTGTTCGGTGATCTGGCGCATGCGTCGCTCACGACTGGCAACCTCCGTCAGAGCTTGTTCTGGCTCAACAGCACTCTTTTGTTCATCTTTATAACCGGAACGATCATGGGCCAGACGATAGAACCATTGATGCTCTTCGCGCAGGCGATTAAGTTCTTCAATCAGTAGTTCACTTTGGGGATCTTCGCTGGACCAACGAAGCTGATCCTGGTTAGCAATATAGTTGAGTAATGCCTGTGATTTGGTACGTTCTAACGTTTCAAATGCCTGTATTGTCTGATCTTTACGCAGATAGAGTGCGAGTAGTGATCGTAGCGCACCTTCCTTGTCTTCCAGAAATCCTGGACGTAGTGTAATCGTCAATTCATGCTGGAGCCTCTCAACTGTCGCAATCGCAGCGGTATAACGGCGCATAGCTTGTGTATCATCATTCTCAATCTCTGCAATATGTCCCAATAAGAGATGGGCGCTATACCGTATGGCTGGCAAATTATTGCGTTGTGCAATCTGGAGTGCCATTTTGCCGGATCGCTCGGCAATAAACAGGTCTCGTTCAAGAAACGCTGCTTGTCCATGCAGCAACATCGCTTCAGCATGGAGCACTTTTTGCCCGCTAACATTGAATTTCTCAGCTACATCGGTGGCAATTTGTCGTGCTGTTACAACATCCTTTTGACGTAGTGCGATACGTGCTCGTCGTAATTGCGTAGTTGCAACTAAATTTGTTGCTTGTAAATTGACAAATACTGTTTCGGCTAAATCAAGTGTTTTTTGGGCTGCTTCCAGATGGCCCAATTCAGCCTCTGCTGTGGCCAAATAGAGTAGAGTTAGCCCTTCTCTGTAGGAAGCACCAATTTGACGGTATGTTGTAATAACTTCTTCAGCTAAACTACACGCTTCACTGTAACGGTTGAGTAACAGGTAGTTTCTAACAATATTGCGATTTACATGGATTGCATCAACCGAAAGATTAGCCTTGTAGTATAAATCACGTGCATAATACAGCAACTGAAGAGCTTGCCTATGTTTTCCCTGGGCCGTCACAATGTCAGCTATATTCATTTCCGCAAGAGCAATGCCTCTAATCTCATTCTTTTGAATGAATACGTCACGTGCATGTTCAAAGCAGCGTGTTGCTTGACGAAAATCGCCAAGGAGTGCATGTGCGTACCCCATATCGCTATAGAGTTGTCCAGAAAAATGACGTTCTTGGATATTTATATTTTTTTCAGTATCTAAAGCTAAGTGAAATAATGATAAAGCTTGGTAGTAATTACCTAGTAGTATCTGGACAATTGCTGTGTTATGAAGTAATATTGCTAGCCGTCCCTGTTCTTCGTATCGTGTGAATATTTCACGGGCTGCATTTGCATCGGCAAGTGCCTCAGTTACTTGATTCATCTCTACGCAGATAACCAAACGGCCAATACGTGTCCGTGCCCAACCTACTTCGTTATTGATAGAACGAAACAACTGTCCAGATTCTTCTAGTGACTTCCAAGCCTCATCAAAATGTCCAGTAAACTTAAGGGCATCGCCACGGGCCATCAAGCCCAGTGCTATCTGCCAGTCATTTTCACGGACGCGACCGATCTGGATAATGAGTTCGGCGAGCGCCAACGACCGATTGGCATCAATATACCAGTGTCGATCCGCCTCGGATTTGAGTCGATCAACGACTGTCGATGCCTCGGTCTCGTTCAGCGAGGCAATGAGTGCTTCGGTTGCTGCTTGGCCCTGAAGTAGTTTATCCATGAGTGATTCAATATCCATGTCTTCCCGCTTATCTATATAGCATAAATGCCAATCGATCTGTTTTATCACACCATGAAATACGATTGTGGAATAAAATGACTATAGCATTTGTATAGGGCTTTGACAAGCAAAGATTTGACAAAACGGGTCTGGAGTCATGTACCATGTTAATGTACGGCTATATATGTAAGGTGACACACAACTTATTAATCTATAGTACAATAACCAACCATTAACGAATTGCAGTTTTGAGGAACACGTTATGTCCGCTGCTGACGGTATGTCTGTTACTGACCTCGGACAGCGTTGTACTGAGGAAACCCACAAATTCAATCGCCAGCGTGCGTATGATCCGCAATATTGTTTTGAATTGTTCCGTCGAGCATTAGGTGCTGCCAACTCGGAAGCTCTGACCTTTATCTATCAGATTTATCAGCGTCAGGTGCTTTCATGGGTTTACAGCCATGGGTCCTTTAGTCAGACAGGTGAGGACGCCGAGTTTTTTGCCTACCAGGCTTTGACTAATTTCTACTTTGCGCTGCGTGGTGACAGAATTGAGCGCTTTACATCGTTGCCACAGGTAATGTCTTATCTCAAGGCATGTGTGCATACGTCGGTGATGCAGTATCGGCGTGATCAGAAAGTCGATATGAACCGGTCAATCGATGGTATTCCAGAGCAGGCGCTCTTACCTGACCTGAATATCAGACTCAACATGGAGGAATTGTGGCAACATATCGAGACTTTACTGCCCGATCCTCGCGATCAGATGCTCGCACGTTACACATTAATACAGGGCTTAAGGCCCCGCGAGATTGTGCGAGATTTTCCTGATCTCTGGCAGAGTGAGCGTGAGATATCGGTTGCCACCTTTCGCATTCGCCGCATTCTGCGACGGGATGGTTTGTTGCAGCGCCGCCACAAAAATAGTGAGGATTTGAACTAATATCTTGTGATATTGACCGTTTTTTAGCATTTAGCTCATGAGAGTTATTTACATACTTAACATCCTGAGGGAACTACACCATATGGACAAACAGCTTACCGACGATCAGATATCATCAATTCTTGATGGTGAGGCTGATCCTGAATTACTGGAACGTGTGGCTCAATCTCCTGAAGCTGCTGCGCGTGTTGAACAGGCACGAAACATGGAGTATCAATTACGAACTTCCTTGTACCGTTGGGATTGTCTGACATCGCAACAACTCCGTGATTATCACATGCGTTTTACAGACCATGATGAAACGCGTAAGATTGGTGCACATCTTACTGAGTGTGTCTTGTGTAAGAAGGAACTTATTGAACTCGAAACATTTCTTGAGCAAGGGAAACCGGCCCCCGCACCAAAGAAACCACAGCGTTTAATCAATTGGTTAAAAGCGATTGTGTTACAGCCAATCGCGCTTGATACGGCATCGGCTATGCGTGGTGAGCCAGGAACATCACAGGTATTCGAGGCAAATGGTATCCCGGTGGTGGTCGACACACGTCCTGCAGGTGATGATCAGGTCGAGGTGATTGGTCAGGTGGCTGCGGACGATGTGGACCCATGGGTAGGAGCACTCGTTGAATTACGACAACAGGGTGCAGTTATCAAGGTGACCACTGTTGATGAAATTGGTGGGTTTAGCTGTGCACCAGTGCCAGTCAATAAGACAGAACTTTGCATCACTCCCCAGAGTCAGACACCGATCCTCATTTCTGAGATTGATCTTACACCATAAATACCTTTGAGGTACGAACGGTTATGACACTTCGCCTGTAGTAGAGAGGTATAGTGTTGTCATCGTTTGCCTGTGTTTGTGTTTTGCAACAAGGGCAGTGTATTATGCTGCCCTTGGTACGTCTGCCTAATCCGCGTGTGATACATGTATTTCGGCTTTTTTGATATAGTCTGGCCGTAGTGTGACACCCCATCCGGGCTGATCTGATAGTTTTACTTTCCCATCTATAACTTCCAACATCGGTTCATAGATCTCTTTTGCCCATGGTTGATTATCATCTGTGCGCCACTCCTGATACTGATAGCAAGCAGGCATTGTAGCTACGACATGGAGGTTAAAGAGTTGGAGGAGTGTGTTATTGGGGCAGTGAGGTGTACAGGGAATCCCTGCCATGTCTGCGATTTCGGCCACTTTCCGCAGCCGTGAGGGACCACCTATGTACCCGACATCAGGCTGAATAATATCGACGGCCCGTCGCTCGATCATGCGCTTGATGTGATGCAACGAGTTATCCTGTTCACCGCCAGCAACCGGAATATCGAGGGCATCTGCCACAAGCGCCGTATTCTCGATTTCGTCAAAGGGACATGGCTCCTCAAAATGATAGTAGCGATACTTTTCCATCAATCGGCCAACTTTGATCGCGTGGTGCGCTGAGAACGCACTGTTGGCATCTGCGCTAATATCTATGTCATCACCCAGGGCTTCGCGCATCAAGGGAATGATTTGTTCGGTGCGGCCAGGCCACTCATCGGTGTCCTGGTTCATCCGTCCGCCGATCTTGATCTTGACGCAGCGAAACCCATATGTATCGACCATATCCTTCATGCGTTGCGCTTCCTGTTCGGGCGTGATGGTACGGCTCAGACTTGAGGCATACATGGGTATTTCGGTGCGTATGGCCCCGCCGAACAGCCGATAGACCGGTTGACCGGTAGCTTTGCCGAGTAGATCCCATACGGCGGTTTCAACACCACAGAGAGCCCGGTAGAGAAAAGTACCGGTGAACTTGTAGTGTTTTTTCAGGGTTTTGCGTATGAGCACCTGTAGGTCCCAGGGATTCTGGCCCAGAAAAGCGGGGGCCACCATTCTGTGTAAGACCGAGACGGTGACATCTTCATTCCGCATGGCGGTCTGGCCAATCCCCTCTAAACCATTGTCGGTGTAGATCCGCACAACGGCTTGCCTGGGCGCCATCAATGTTTCGATACGGGTGATTTTCATAGTTTTCCTTATCTATCCTAATCGTGTGCTTAACGGATTATCAGCGGTAAATAGACGGTTGTAGTGCTTGAGAGCGGATTTTGTAGCCCACCTGGCCCGGTCAGACGCACGTCGGGTGTTGTTAGTTCGGTGGTAATGGTAGCACTCAGTGTGCCTTCTGTGCCTTCGATAAACCCGCTTGTGGTAACATCGCCATCGCTAGTTGTAAGCGCGAAGGGTGCCGGATCGGCATTGAGATCACCGGGACCTGCACCAAGAAACACATTGCCACCGCTGTCGGTAAACTGGAACTGAACGTTGAATGTATTGTTGGCCTGGGCCAGCGCTTCCTCGATGGTGACATTCAGTGTGTCGATCCATGGTGCAAAGGTAACATCGCCTTCCTCAACGACGATGCTATCCCCGAACCCTGAGCCGACACCACCTGGCCCCGATGTGTCGCCCCACCAGTTGCCGGTCGCCGTAAGTACGGTCTCGTCAGGAACGGCATCAAGGGAAAGACCGTAATCGGCATTTCCGGCAATCACATTTCCTGTTATCTCTAATACACCATTCGGATCGAGTTCTGCAATGGTTAAACCGCCACCATCTTTTTCTGGGTCGCTACCATTGTTTTCAAAAATGGAGTTGGCAATGGTCAGATTATCGATAGGACCGATGAAGATCTCTTGCAGCACGGATAAGCCATCGGCGTTGTTGTCGCGTGCAGTGACATTCTCCACAGAGATGCTGCCACTGGAGGTGAGATCGAACCCTTTGTCGGTATTGCTGAAAGCAGTGGTGTTGCTGATCTGAAGATCACCCTCTTCGGTGCGGAGGGTAAACCCATTCTGTGGTTCCTGATCATCCAGATCACCCTCGGTTGTACTGCCATTTGCTTGTGCTAGAGCATTGCTGACGCTGATAGTGCCGGTTTGCTTAACCGTAATCTCAAAGCCGGTGTCGCTGTTGTCGTCCGCAAGCCCACCATCTATCGTGACTCCTCCAGCATCGTCAACCAACACTTCAACGCCAATATCATCGTTGGTGGTAGCGTTGACATTGGTCAGGGTCGCGTTGCCTCCTCTTTCGATATTGGCAAAGACACCGACATCTCCGTTGTTGGTGGCCGTCCCATTGGTAATGTTGAGGTCGCCGCCGTTGAGTTGTAGCTCATAGCCTTCACGATCCGATGTTTCACTGCTTACATCACGCAGGTCGATATCACCACCATCACTCGCATTCAGCCGAAAGCCTTCGCGCCCATTGTTGGCGACAGTGGCACTGATGACTGTGATGTCGCTCAGGACATCGATACGGATACCTTCGCGTTCATTGTCCTGTGCAATAGCATTTGATATATACCCGGTCCCGTTGCCGATGATCGATTCTTCTGGATTATCATCATCAAAAAAGCTATCGTCAAACTCAATGCCAGTATCACCATTGCCAATAGCGATGGCATCTGTTACCGAGATAGCGTCGGTCGCAAGCAGGTCAAGCCCCTCAGCATCGTTGCTATTGGTGATGGTGTTCTCGATGGTGATTGTTCCTGAGACAACGTCGAGTTGTATGCCCTCCGAGCCGTTGCCATTTGCTTCGACATTAAAAATGGTGACACCACCCATCAGTGAGTCGGCGCGAATGCCTTCCGAACCACTGTTCACGATAGTGGTATTACTAATGGCAATGGAGCCTTCTACGTCCACTCGAATACCATCATCGCTTGTGTCACTGATGGTGATATTTTGCAGGATGATATCGCCCTCGGTCTCGCCAATGTCGATTCCATCATCGGCAGAGGTGATGATAAAGCCATCAATCATCACGTTGCCCACAAAATCCTCGTCGATCTCAAAGGCGGTCTCATCGGTGGCGCTGATCGTTGCGGTGCCGGCGGTTGGTTCACCATCGGCGTTGACGGTCAGCAGGCTGATGTCGCCCTGTTCTGGTTCGTCGAGATCGCTGCCCATCTGTGCGAGATCGACCCCTTCCTCGTATGTGCCGGGGAACACCAGAACGCTGCCACCGGGGTTGGTATTGTTCACTGCATTCTGAATGGAGTCATAACATGGGGTATTGCCATTACACGCATCACCTCCACCCGGTGCAACGTAGACCAGATCGAAGGCATAGGCGATGCGTGGCATCGTGATGGTCAGCCAGAGCGCCCCGACGATCAGCAGCGCCAGACCGACCGATACACCAAAGGTCTGTTTTGTATTAAATTGATAGGTATTCATGGTGGCTACATCCTTTCCATAAGAAGATTTTTCGTGATAAGCGTGGTATGGTTTCGTCTTATTCACGAATAATGAGTGGAAGCCAGATGTAGTTGTTATCCGGTCCCTGCGGTAAACTGCGTATATCAAACCAGGGTCGCTCAGGATGATTGTCGGAGGCAGAGTTGGCCACTGCTACCTGGTAGCGCAGGTCGGACCAGGGCGAGGGATGATCGGCAGGTGGCAGGTTGGCGGCACCATAGATCATCAGTTCATCCTCATCAATAATTACGACCTCTTCGCGGTAATCCTCGACGATATCAAGGGCGTAGGCATAGATACGCATGCCGGTCTGGGTGCGGGTGTTGCGATCTTCCTGATAGTCCAGACCAACTGTTACGCTGGTGTCGTTCCAGGGATCGATAACTGTGCCATTACGGGGATCAAACATCTCATCGGTGCTGCGATCACCATCCCAATCTATGTGGAACCCATCGCGGTAGGGTGTAACCACTTTGACCGGATTGCCACTGGCGTCGAAGAGCGTTTTGCCATCCTCGTCCTCTTCTGTGGGGAATTCCTGAACCAGAATCTCAACACCTGCGGACTCGGTGGTAAAGTCACCAACAGCGGTGATTTTGGCATCGCCCTGATCGGGATTTGTGTTGTCACTATCACCCTGATTCCAGAGAATTTCGCCGGTGCTGCTATACATACGTGCGAAGAGATATTCGTAACTGACTAGAATCTCTGTTCCCTCGTTTGCAGGATCAAAGTCGCCGATAAAGGCACGGTCGATGTGATCATAAAAAAAGTCTTCTTCCTCCCATTCCTCGGGTGTGATGCGCCATAGTTTAGTACCATCATCGTCGAAAACCCAGGTGCCAACAATTTCATCTTTGCCATCATCATCGATATCGCCATTCCAAACGTAGTGGCCATAAATAGCCGACTTGGTCTCGTTGTCGGCGGTTGTATCCCAGAGCAGTTCCAGTTGATCGTCATAGACAAAAATATCACCATCGGAGTCAAATTCGGTGAGCATCACGATATCCTGTGGTTGCTCAAGTCCGCGCACATTTGCGATGGTGACATAGATACGCCATTCGCTGATGGTGTCGCTACTGGTGGGGTTGGGCAGACCTGTGTCGATACGCTGTTTTATATTGCCGGTTGCGCCATCAAGGACCCGCAGTTCGATGGTACCTTCTGGTGTGGCGAATGGTCCGATAACCTCACTCCGACCATCATTATCCACATCCCAGATCGTATATTTGTAAAAATAACGATTGGGAGGTTCAGGGAGATCCAATTGATCTGGCCCCGTATCCCAGAGTAGTTCCACCGTATTAGCACCATCATAGGCGATGGCCTGCATCCGCCGCGAGTTGGAATAGCGAATAAAATCGGTACTCATACCATCGTTGTTGAGATCACCGAACTGTGCCGACGCACGAAAGAAATCGCGTGGGTCACCGAACTCGGTGAGATCAATCTGGTGGAGCAGCCTGGCCGGTGGCAGTGTTGTGTCTGGTTGTGCATGGGCAATGGCAGAAGTTAGTATGAGAATACCAACGAGTACAACAACCGGAACAGTCAATTTTTGTTTTACAGATTTTGATAACGTAATCATACCCAACCTCACATGTTTCCCGGCAATCATTGCTGAGAAACGATTTTGCTCAAATGAATCACAATGTGTTTATTGGATGCAAAGAGGGCTGGGTGATACCATGTCCAGCCCTCTCACAATCTCGCGGTCTAGGGTTATGGCGAACAGGATGTCGAATTAGAAGCTTTGACAGTTATCTGTGCGCCATTGACAAACAGACGAACCGTCTTGGGCCCTGTTGATGTGTTGAAGAACACATCGCCATTGGCAGTAGCTACGCCAGTGTCACTCTCGCCATCCTGATACACATCCCACGCAAACGCAACATCATAGTCATTGGTATTGCGGACCCGCCACTCGCCATCACAGATCGCTGTCAGCTTCAGCGGTTGTGGGGTAATGGTGCGCCAATCGAACCAGGGGCGCTCAGGATGATTATCATATGCTGAGTTGGCAAGTGCCAAACGGTAGGTCGGATCAGCCCACGGTGACATGAGCTTCTCGGGGCCTTTGCCTGTTGCGCCGTAGATGGCCATCTCGTCGTTGTCGATGATGATGACTTCCTCACGGTAGTCGCCGACCATATCAAGCGGATAGGCATAGACCCGCATGTCTTCGTTGCTATCGACTTCGCCATTCCCATTCAGATCAGGCTCTGGCAACTGCGTGAGTGCCGGACCACCGTTGTCGTAGTAGAGTTCTTCGATTTCGATGGTTTCACCATTGTTCCATGGTGCGCTTACGCTTCCGTTGCGTGGTGCAATCGACTCATCAACAGTGCGATCACCATCCCAGTCGGCGTGGAAGCCATCCTGAATACGAAGAATGGTCTTTGGCTCTACACCGGCGATGTTATAGATGCCCGTCTCTTCGGGATCGAGTGCACGATAGGCAGCCCGTTCGTAGGCAATCTCAACACCAGGAACGGTTCCTGCATCAACGGTAAACTCGCCTACTGACGTAATCTTCGCATTCTCATCACTATTGTTGTCACCTGGTCGTTGGTTTTCACTCGGATCAGGTAGATCTTCCTGGCTCCAGATTGGTTGTGCACCCGGATTTACCAGATCGGCGGCTGAATACATTCGAGCGTAGACATACTCAAAGCTGATGAGTGCCTCGAGACCAGGCCGATTAGGATCAAAATCACCAATGAAGCCACGGTCGAGATGGTCGAAGAAGAAATCCTCTGGCTCCCATATTGAGGGGGTCAAACGGGTCAGACGTGTGCCATCGTCGTCGAACACCCAGGTACCCAGAAATTCGTCCTTACCATCGCTGTCGATATCACCGTTCCATACGTAGTGCGCGTAGATTTTCTCTTTGGTCGCGTTATCAGCTGTAGTGTCCCAATCTAATGTAAATTGATTGTTGGAACTATTGTAGTTATAGACAAAAATATCACCGTCTGAGTCGGCCTCGGTGAGGACTGCCACATCCTGCGGTTCGGCTGTCCCACGCACGTTCACAATCGTTGTGTAAATGCGTAAGGTACGATTGTTGGAGTCGCTCGTTGGGAGTGGGAGTTTTACACCGACACCAAACTGATCGATCTCTTTCTCAACAGCACCGGTTGCGGCATCAACAATCCGAATAACGATACCATCACTTGTTGCAAATGGCCCAATCACCTCAGTTTGTCCATCAAGGTCGATGTCCCATAGGGCGTACTTGTAGAAGTAGCGCTCAGGTGCCGGAGGAAGTGCAACCGGGGCATTGTATTCCCACAATTTGGTCACGGTTGTGCCGCCATCGTAGGTAAATGCCTGAAGACGGGCGTTGGTATAGCGAATGAAGTCTTTGTAAACATTATCGTTGTTGAGGTCTCCAAACTGTGCGCTGGCGCGATAGAAATCAGGTGGGACAGTTGGATCGGGCGAGTCAGGTAGATTAAAAGGGCTTAAATCGATTTGACGTAACAATTCGGCCTGAGGAAGCGTGTTGGTTGCCGCTGTAGCGGATGGAACTATCAAACTGGTCACCAATGCGAGTACGATAGGGATGATCAAGAGTCCACTGTTTTGATACCTTCTCTGGCTTCGTAGCTTTTCCATACCTCAACCTCCGTCATCATTGATTTTGAATACAACAGGGTATGTGTTTTCACTAGTAACGACTATATACAACTTTGGATATAGCAACACGATTGTTTGCTACGTTACGAATTGGTGATCTATTATATATTTCTGGTTATTCTGGACCTCCTTTCATGACGTCACAAAATAGTTTATATGGTCAGATAGAGGAGTTTGTAAATAACTGGTTCTTCAGTATGGACCAATAAGAATACTTATGTTTTTCAGTGAGGTTGGCACACCACGTGAGCCGGTATGCCAACCCTATAGACATTATTATGCTGATTGATGCACTACCAGCAGGTTTCAGCCAGACCGTTGAGCTTGCCGAGAGCCTCAAGAAAATAGAAGTCGCCATAAATCAGAGAGACATCGATATTTTGATTTTCAGGAAGTTTGCCAGTAGCATGCAGCAGTAGTGCATCCTGTTCTGGGTAGTCCCATGTCGCACAGTGTTCGTTGAGTGCCTGGAGTAACTGGATGCCTGATTGACGATAGTGCTCACCTTCATTTTCGGGTAGTAGGAAGGCAAGCTCAAGGAGACCAGAAGCAGCGATTGCGCCAGCCGAGCTATCGCGCGGGGCTGTATCTACGTCGGGGACACGGAAGTCCCAAGGTGGAACGCCTTCTTTGGGTAATGCAGCGACAAAGCTATTTGCAACGAGTTTGGCTGTTTCCAGATAGGTAGTTTTGCCAGTGTAGCGATACGCCAGTGTAAAGCCATAGAGCGCCCATGATTGGCCACGGCTCCAGGTTGAGTCGGGGGCATACCCCTGCCCACCCAAAGCCTCAATCCGCTCACCTGTTTCCTGGTTAAAACGCACAATATGGTTGGTTGTGCCATCTGGACGCACAAAGTGTTGTTGCGCCATCTGAGCGTGTGTCTCTGCCATATGTCGAAAACGAGGCTGGTGCATCTCTTCTGCTACCCAGAACAGAAGAGGCAGATTCATCATCGTGTCGATGATTGACATACCTCGCTGTTGTTCACCGTTCCAGGCTTCGAAGAAGTTCCCGGCAACATTAAAGCGTCCCATGAGGAGATAGGCAGCCAGTACACTCCGCCGTCGTGCATTGGTGTTTCCCGTTATTTTGTAGTTTGTCAGAGCTGTCGGAACAAATTGAAATCCCACATCATGATGTAGTCTGTAGAAGCGATCATCGAGCAGCAATTGTTCCAACCCATCCTCCGCTTGCTTTGCCAGTGCTGCAAGTCGCTCATCGTGTGTACGTTGATATACCAGCCAGAGCATTCCTGGCCAGAAACCCGAAGTCCACCATTCACCCTCGATTGGTGCATAGCGGCCATCGACCGTTGCGTGGAGGAAAGCTCCACCCAGTCGGTTGGCCAACGCCATTACTTTTTGTTCTGCTCGTTCTTGTGCATCGATGGCCCAGTCAAGGGTTGCTGCTCTATCAGTCATAATACAATTGCTTCCTCTCGAATGTAAACGCGATACCTTGGTTGTGTCTTGTACCAGAGAGACTCACTTTGACAAATGATCAACTCCGCCCCCTTTTTCTCTTACCAGCGCTATTCTCCAGTCTTGAACCCTTAACCCCTACACCTACACCGTTTTGGGTGCAATTACTCCCCGTAGCTCCAACTCTTCTGCATAGTGACATGCTGCATAATGGTCCGATTGAATCTTTCGGAGAGCTGGTGTTTCCCCTTTACAGCGTTCTTTGACATATGGGCAACGTGGATGGAAGTAACAGCCACTCGGTGGATTAGATGGATCGGCAACTTCACCGCTCAGAATGGTGCGCTTCGAACGGAGCCGTGGGTCTGGCTTGGGTACATTGGCGAGCAATGCTTCAGTGTAGGGATGCTTGGGGCTGTTGAAGAGGTCGTCAGTTTTGGCCAACTCAACGACCTGCCCGACATACATAACTGCGACACGATCGGAGATGTAGCGGACGACACTCAGATCATGGGCGACGAAGAGGTAGGTCAGTTTATATTCCTCTTGCAGTTCTTGCATCAGGTTGAGAATCTGTGCCTGCACCGACACATCAAGTGCAGACACCGCCTCGTCAGCGACAATCAGACGTGGGTTGACGCTGAGCGCCCGTGCAATACCGATACGTTGCCGTTGCCCACCACTAAAGGCATGCGGGTAGCGGCGCATATAGTCTGGTGATAACTTGACCTTGCGTAATACGTCCGCAACACGCTCTTCAAGCTCTTTGCCCTTGGCAATACCGTTTACTAACAATGGTTCTCCCACAATTTCCAGAATGCTCATCCGTGGATTGAGGGATGAAAAAGGGTCCTGGAAGACCATTTGGATTTCTTTACGGTACTGATGGATCTGCGAATAATTGAGTTTTGCCAGATCAACGGTCTGGCCATTCTCAGAACGGAAAAGAATAGAGCCACCAGTCGGTCGTTGCTTGAGCGCACGAACGATACATCGCCCTGTGGTGGTTTTGCCACAGCCGCTCTCGCCGACTAGACTCAATGTCTCACCTTCTTTGATGTCAAAGCTGACACCATCGACCGCTTTGACTTGGCCAACCTGGCGCTGAAGAAGCCCCTTGCGAATAGGAAAATGCATCTTTAGGTCGCGCACATCAAGCAGCGTGTCTGTTGCAAGGGGTTGTTGGAGTGCAGGTGGTTGACTCATTGGTACCTCACTTCGTCACATTTGGTGTTGCAGCCAACGATGCTGCTTCGTCATCTTGTAACAGTTCATCGTTGCTTATGGCCTGATAGTCAACTCCCGTTGGCTTGTGGTACAGCCAGCAACGGACATCGTGCTGGTTGGTGAGTGGTAGTAACTCGGGCTCATGGTGCTTACAAATGCCCAGTTTGTTCTCAATACGTGCACGGCAGCGCGGGTTAAATCGACATCCCGTCGGACGATTGTAGGGATGTGGCACTGAGCCGGGGATGGTCTCCAACCGCTCACGAGTTTGCCCCTCGATTTTCGGAATAGAGCTCATCAATCCCTGGGTATAAGGATGTTTGGGGTCATGAAACAACTCGTCAACTGGTGCACGCTCCACCACTTCGCCGAGATACATCACAGCAACGTCATCTGCGATTTCAGCAACGACACCCAGATCATGAGTAATGATAATGATGGCCATTTCCAATTCTTGCTGGAGTTGGATCATCAATTCGAGAATTTGGGCCTGGGTTGTCACGTCAAGGGCAGTTGTTGGCTCATCGGCAATCAGGAGGCTTGGCTGACAAATCAGCGCCATTGCAATCATCGCACGCTGGCGCATACCGCCGGAAAGCTGGTGGGGGTAGGCATCAAAGCGCTGTTCTGGTTTGGCGATACCGACCTTGCGGAGCATTTCGACCGTAACATCACGTGCCTCCTGCTTACTCGTTTTGAAGTGCTGACGAAAGTTCTCCATCACCTGATTCCCAATAGTGTGAACGGGACTCAAGGAGGCCATTGGCTCCTGAAAGATCATCGCGACATCTTTGCCCCGGAACTGACGCATTTCAGGACTGTTTGGCTTATGATCTGTGATGGTGAAGGTCTCTGTCCGCGATCCTCCATTGGCGTCAGGGGTGTGACGATGAAACAGGATTTCTCCATCAATGATTTTGCCTGGTCGCGATACGATTTGCAGGATAGACCGGGCTGTGATGCTTTTGCCGCATCCGCTCTCGCCCACTACCGCCAGGGTTTTCCCACGCTGGACCGAGAAGCTTGCGCCATCGACTGCTTTGACCACACCTTCATCAAGATAAAAATAGGTGCGTAAATTTTTTACTTCAAGCAACATATCTTCGTTCATGATCTGCTCCGGATTCGGTGTATTCTGAATTGACTGTGAACCATCAGTTGTCCGACCTTTGCCTTAGTTTGCATATGGATCAGCAGCGTCGCGAAGGCCATCGCCAAGGTAATTAAAGGCGAGTACCAGGATGATCATGACACCTGCTGGAGCAATGAGCCATGGTGCAAGCGCGACGGTGTGAACATTCTGTGCTTCTTGCAGAAGCACACCAAAGCTGATTAAGGGTGGCTTAAGACCCAGACCGAGAAAACTGAGCGCTGTTTCACCGATGATCGCGCCGGGAATGGAAAGGGTGAGTGCGGCAATGACATGGCTGTAAAATGACGGGAGCATATGCCGAAACATCACACGCCGCTCGCTGGCACCTGCAACTCGTGCGGCCATCACAAAGTCTTCCTCACGCAACGAAAGGAAGCGACCGCGCACCACACGGGCCATCCCTATCCAACCGACTAACGATAGAATGACAGTGACGGCGAGGAAGACGCCCAGTGGGGGCCAGGTGAGCGGTATGGCCGCGCTGAGACCCATCAGGATTGGTATCTTCGGTATCGAGTCGATAAATTCCATAAATCGTTGAATGACCATGTCAATGTTGCCAGCGTAGTATCCAGAAATACCACCGAGTGTGACACCAACAACGAGGCTGAGGAAAATACCGATCAGACTGATCGACATCGAGATACGTGTGCCATGCACAAGTCGTGAGAACATATCACGGCCCAGCCGGTCACCACCCAGCAGATACATCGATGCCTCAGGGTCTGTCACACCAAACAGCCGTCGATCTGTCTCAAAGACTCCCCAGAGGGTATATGGTTCGCCACGCACAAAGAGCCCCAGGTCCTGACGTTGTTCTGGGTCTGGCATAAACTCACGTCGGTATGTCTCCAGATTGACTTCCATCGTGTACCCAAGCACATGGGGCCGGGTCAGGTTGCCGTTCTGATCAAAGATTTGAATCGTTTGGGGTGGTGCATAGGTCAGATCAGCGCGGTTGGTACCGGGATTGTGTGGCGCAATAAAATCTGCAAAAATGGCAACCAGATAATACATTGCGACCACAAATGCACAGAACACGGCCACACGATTTTTGCGAAAACGCCACCAGATTAACTGAAACTGTGAGGCGGTTGCAACTTGCTGTGCATGTCCATCAAAATCAAGGTTATCTTCAAAATCATCGACAACATCTTTGGTTGGCTGCGCCGTTGCAGGTGTTCTGGCTCCCTGTGATTTGACGTTGCTGCCAAAGCGTTGTCGTACTTGTTGAAACCAACTCATAGTAACCTCTCGGTGTCACGTCCTAATACGTTATATGGGTCCCCTCATCTCAATAAAGAGGACGTCTCATTTACACCAAAGCGACTTTATGTATACCGAATACGTGGATCAAGCCAGGCGAGCAAGATATCCGAAATAAGCACACCAATCAGTGCAAGCACACTGATGATCATCAGGTAACTACCCGCAAGATACATGTCCTGTGATAACAAGGCACGGAGCAAGAAGGGATCAGCCGTTTGCAGATTGAGTACAATACTGACGATAGCTGCACCGCTAATCAGCTCTGGCAGCACACTACCAATACCACTGACGAACGGATTTAATGCCACACGAACAGGGTATTTGGTTGTTAAATACCACTCTGAGAGGCCCTTTGCGCGGGCTGCTTCAACATAGGGTTTGTGGAGTTCATCCAGAAGATTGGCCCGCAGGATACGCATCAGTCTGGCAATACCACTGGTTCCAATGACGATTACTGGTATCCAGATGTTGCTCATCAGGTTGACAAACTTCCCCCAACTCCATGGTGCCTCTGCATACTCAGGCGAGAAGAGTCCGCCCACATCCTGCCCGAAATAGAAGAACGCAACCCACATTAGACACAGCGCTAACATGAAGTCGGGTATAGCCATACCAATGAACCCGAAGAACGAAGCTGTATAGTCTCCAATGGTGTTTTTGCGTAAGGCTGTGTAAACTCCCAGTGGCAGTGCAATAATCCACGTAAACAGCATGGTAATCACTGCAAGCGCAATAGTAAGCGGCATGCGTGGTCCTAAAATTTCACTTGCCTCACGCTTCCATTCGAATGAGTACCCCATATTTCCCTGGGCGAGATTGCTGATCCACTTCCAGTACTGCACATAAAAAGGTTGATCAAGACCATAACGCTCGCGCAGTGAATCCATGCGTTCCTGCGAAATCGTGCCACTGCCTGACTCAGCTGCCAGTGATGCAGCATAGGCAGTCAGATAATCGCCCGGTGGCAACTGAATGATTGCAAATGTGACGATTGATATCGCAAATAACATTGGAATAAAGAGTAACAAACGACGAATGATGTACTGAACCATAGGTTCCTCCATACTGCTTTCGGTGAGGGCTACATCACTAGCCCTCACCAACTCCTGTACAGGAGCGCAGTTTGTACGATAGCTGTTGTAGTCACGTATGTCTTACAACAGTGTGACCTTATTCCTCAATAAAGAATTGTTCTGAACCAACTGGGCCTGGCTGTGGCCAAGTAAACGAGTTAAAGATCGTGTCAGATGTGTTGAAGAAGTTATTGCTGGCCAACCCGACGGTGTTGGGTGGTAGCGCAATCCCGACAACGTAGAACTGATCTTTGGCAATCCCCAGCACTTCCCGCATCAGCTCGTTCTGTTCTTCACGATCTGCTGTTGCCTGGATTTGATTGTATAACTCGATTTGTTGTTGTACCTCTGCAGGTGGTTCTTCGGCCAGTGGGCTGTTTGGATCATTCCACCAGTATTGCCAGCCAATGCCAAAGAATGACCAACTGCTGAACGGCAGGTACCAGCGGGGTTCGAGGATGACATCAGCACCGAGACCACCTTCACCATTCCATGCGATGACATCATGATCGTTGTTGTCCGTTCGCTCACGCAGAAGTGAACGCTCGGTGCTGCTGAGATTGGCTTGAATACCAATTTCATTCCAGTAGCCAACAATCAATTCAACTGCATCAGCGACACCGTCCTGTGAGGTTTCAACGGTAATGACGATGGGCTCACCATCTGGGCCCAGCCGGACGCCATCTGGACCAAGCTCGTAGCCAGCCTCATCGAGCCACGCATTCGCCTGCTCCACATCATATTCGGTGAATTGGGTGGCCATTTCCTCATCATAGAAATCTTCGGCTTCTGGTCGTGGAGCTGCCTGATGGGGGGCACCAAAACCGAGATACAGGGTGTCGATGATTTCCTGGCGATTAATGGCAACGGACAGCGCCTGACGGAAGAGTTTATTGTTGTAAACCTCGCGCTTAACTTCATCTTTGTGGGTCAGGTTGAAGGCGATGATGGCCTCGTTCATATTACTGGAGACTACTTCCACAAAGCGATAACCACTCCGCTCCTGGTTTTCGATGTACACGGCGCGCTGTGTTGCACCACCCAGACGGCGGTCCTGAAAGTTCCAGTCTCCGGCGGCAGCGCGTAGACGAAGCACTTCGCGGTCGGTGACCAATTCATACAACACACTGTCGATATAGGGCAACTGATTGCCTTCTGCGTCGACTTTCCAGTAGTACGGGTTGCGTTCCAGTCGGACACGGTCACCATCGCCCAGCGCATTGGTGTAGATCCAGGGTGTCAGGGTTGGGAGTTCGGGGTTTTGGTTGCGTGCATTCACGCCACCGGTATTAAAGCCAGCACGTACTTCCCACAACTCAATCCAACTTGGCAACCCTTCCTCATCGGCCAACGCTTCGACTTCAGGGTTAAAGTCGATGTGCCATTGCTCGGCGTATTCGGCCTGATAATGGGTGGCTTCCAAACCACTTGGGCTTGCAAGGTTTTGCAGGAACAGACCGTTGGGCTGTGGCCATTCAAACACAATCGTGTTTTCATCTGGCGCAGTAATCGTTGCTTGTTCCTCACCGACACGTAACCAGGCCGGGTATTCATCGGTCAGATCTTCGTTTGGTATGATATTTTCGGCCCAGAACATAATATCGGCTGAGGTAAATGGGGTACCGTCGGACCATTTTGTCCCTTCTCGTAGCGTGAAGGTATATTTTGCTCCTTCATTCTCAACTTCCCAGCTCTCGGCGAGGTTGGGAACGACATCGGTCCAGTCACGGTTCCAGCGAACCAATCCATCGTAGAGGGCGGTCTTGAGCATGAGTACATGGTCATCGGTGCCGACCATGCCAAGGCGCCACTCGCCACCGTATTGGCCGATCTGGTCGACGACTTCGACCACCATGGGCTCAGTGGGCATGCGCTCTTCGACTGGGGGCAGGTCACCTGACGCCACCTGTTCTGCCAAGGCAGGGGCTTCGTTGTACGCGCCATCCGTGGTGGCTGCGCTTGAATCGGTGGCATCTGACTCTTCAGTCGTCTCTTCTCCAGTACCTTCTTCGGGTGCTTCTCCTTCAGGTTCTTCAGCGGGCTCTTCTTCTGGTTCGGTAGTGTCTTCGGCCGGTGCCTCTGCACCAGTATCTGGCTCAGTAGTGTCAGCCGTGTCAGGGGCTGGTGCACTGCTACATGCAGCAATAAATGTGATAAGAATAAAAAGTGTGAGGGCTTTGAAGGGTAATCCTATAGACCATTTTGTGTGTTTTTCCATCGGTACGGTGACCTCCTTGTTTGACGAACTACCATGTTCCTCGAACGACAACTTTGTTTTAGGATTGATGAGTTATGGATTGCTTACGTTATGGCTAATATGCTTCATAATGGTTCTTATTCTACTAACCACGGCCTCCTTTCACACAAAACAAACGAAGCAATTAGGTTGTATGGTGAAGCATTGTTGTACTTCCTGTGAGATATTTGTTGTACTTTAACGACTTGGTTCGATACGGATGACTATGTGTGCTTCATGAATCTTGTGGTGCGTAGCCAACACAATTCTTGTGACATCGTGAGGGCCATGCCGTAAGTCCACATCAGGGATATACTCAATTCGTCGTTGCAATTGATCGGCATCGTAGTAGAGAAATAGCTTGCCCCTCGTCCCTGTGAGACAGATACAACCTGTCTCTTGTTCTACTGCAGATGCAAAACTGATAAATACGGTCTCAAACTGGCCGGCTTCTTTGCCAAAATTGACCGTATCGATAACTTCTACATAGCCATGGAGTGGCTGTCGATGCAGAATGATTTGCCGGTGCAATCGTTCCATCCCACTTTCTTCTGGATAGGCATTGGTCATATCCAGTTCAAGCATGTCGCTCTCTGGGGACGCCGTATGTTGTACTTGTTGTGCTGCGAACATCTCGCCTGTGCCCTGCTCATACCCATTGATGATCGGGACGCTGTGTCCCCCCGAGCGATTAGCCCAAAAGGCGTAGCGATAGTCAGGGCGAAATGAGTCGCGGGTGTAGCGCATGGCACCAAGTTCGGCCAGCAGCGACTCACCACACCAGTGAACAGTCAAACTGCCTACGTCATTGTGATTGTGGGGTTCATTATTGAACCCACCTTTGGCAGCGAGCACCAGGCCGTCGGGGTTTTTCGGATCTGTTCGTGCAATCATCCACTGCGTATCTGGCAGATAGGTTGATGTTTCAGGAACGACATAGGTTGGTTGAAATTCAGCCGGATACCAGAACAGGTCACGCACTTTCTCTGCTGGACCACGATGGGTAAGTTTATGTTGCTCTGAGCCAGTGTGATCTAATGCTGCAAGTGTTGGAACATCAAATCGCTGGGCGAAAAAGTGGAGTAAGGAAAATTGTGGATGCCGGTTAATACCAGTGTCGGAGAAGGCGACAAAACGCCCTGGACTCAGTTCGACTCTGGTTGGAAAGGCGACGATCTGTCGTATATGATCGCTATCGAAGAGATTAATCTGCCCTTCAGTGCGGTCAAAGAGCAACTGGCCGAATGCGGCATAAAAGAACATCCCTTTCTCCCAGTAACCCACGCCTTCCACACAGACACCATCATCGCCAAATGTGGCAAAGTAACGTTGGAGACCATCGATAGCCTTGACCAGCACCGCCGCCAATCGATCAATGTCGGACTCAAGATAGAGGGCTGCTCCAGCCGTACCACCGACGCATACAGGCATCCAGTTGTTGATCTTCTTTTTCCCATATCCTAGCCATGCATAGTCGTTACGTGTGAGGAATGCTTCGGTGCTACGCTTGCCGATTTCACAGCGAATGCGGCGTCGTAACGTTGGATGCAATGTGTCGCCCATGAGATAATCCACCTCTGCGAGTGCAAAAGATGTTATTGCAGACCAGAGATCGATGAGGGGAATAGTGCCGTCAGGCAATTGATCGGTATAGCTGGAAGCGTGCGCGGGAACGACCCATGTGCTTTCTTCACAGATCGCCCATGCTTCATTCAAAATCGCATCAGTAAAACGTTCCTGGCCTTCCAAACATTCAGCCAGAGTCATGACAATGAGGCGATCCCGTCGGGCATTAATTGGGTCTTCGTATGGCTCTCGTTGACCCTCACGTACATAAGCCAGGTAATCAGTGGCCAGAACCTGAGGTGTCAGAGACTCAAGTGCCTTTTCTGCTTGGTTCATAATGGTGATTGCAGCAGGACGGGACTGTAGTGCTTCCCATGCGGCTCGATCAGTACAAGCAGGAAGTGATGCTGTTCCCTGTATGGTGCTGAGAATAGCTGCAATCTTTGCTGTGTCGTAGTTCCAGGCCACCCGAGCCTCCCTATGCACGTTCTGGGTCACAACGTGGACCCGCTGTTGATACACGCTACCTGGGGTGTATCTTGTCGTTGTTCTCTAGCTGTCGGACTGACTCTCGTTCGCGTAAATTGACACTCAAAATAATGCGTTGTGCTGTTTCGTCTGGATTAGTTGCTCGTTCTACAAGCCTTTTAACAGCCACAGCCCCCATTTCCATCTTGGGAACAGCGATGGTTGTGAGTTGTACATCGGTTAAGTCGGTAACATCAACATTGTCAAAACCGACTAAAGAAACATCATGTCCGGGGCGCAAACCAGCCTCGCGCAGCGCCATAATGGCACCAACCGCGCTAATATCGTTCACACAAAACAAGGCTGTAAAATTTCTGCCACTGCTCAATAGTTCTGTGACAGCCTCTTTTGCAGATTGAGGAGACATTGATGATTGTGTGATCAGTGCTGGATCGATGTGAATATCATGTTCTTGTAAGGTTGCCTTGTAGCCGTTCAGTCGTAGCTCAGTCGTGTAGCGATTGACCCCATGGAGGTATGCGATCTGGCGATGTCCTGCAGCTATCAGGTAACGTGTAGCCATTTGTGCTCCGCCATAGTAATCGGGCAACACCGCATCAAGTGGTTGATCAACAACATTGTTGATTAATACCGCTGGCAACTGTCGTTGTTGGACACTGGCGACATCTTTCGTGGTGAATGGGCCCACAAGAAAGACCCCTGTTTCTTCATCAATATCCAGCCCATCAAACTGATCAGCAAGTTCTGCTTCTCCATCATCCTGGGCAAAAACAAGTGTTAAACGACGACGACGACATTCTGCTTCGATTCCCTGCAAGACATAGCCGTAAAAATCACCAAGCATGGAAGAGAGCCGAAAACGATTGTGTGTGCGTATAAACAATACAGCTTTGCGTAACGTTGTTTTATCTGGTTTACGTGATCGTTCACGGGGTTGATATCCCAGAGACGTGGCAGCTTCCAGAACGCGATGACGAACTTCTTCAGATACATAACTGGAGTTGGAAAACACACGTGAGGCGGTGCTGAGTGATACTCTAGCAAATTCTGCAACATCCCGTAAATTGTGAGTTACAGACATTTGTTTTCCATTTGTTTCAGAAACAGACTTGCTCATTTGCATATTATCTTTCTTTAATTTTTCTGAAACTTTTGCCCATTTAAATGGTTTATTGGGTAAAAACCATTTAAACCTGACGCAGTGTATGTTGAAATTCTTAGTTGCTGATATATATGATAACAAACTTTGAAAAAAAGTCAAGTCTTTTTTCTGAAATTTTCTTACTTGTTTCATTAGTGTTTCATATGATATTTGTAACATGTTTCACAAATAATGTCATGTCTTACTATTATTGGTGCAAATGTTTTTTGCAAGAAAGGTGCTGAAACCTATGCAAGCCATTCGTGTTCATCAACATGGTGGGCCAGACGTCCTCCAGTATGAAGAAGCACCCATCCCGACTCCTGGTGTGGATGAGGTAGTCATTCAAGTCGAAGCTTCTGGTGTCAACTATATCGATGTGTATCATCGTACCGGGCTTTATCCAGGCACGCTGCCACTTACACCAGGCGTAGAGGCCGCTGGGGTCGTTACGCAACTTGGTGAAAATGTCACAGAGGTTCAAGCGGGAGATCGCGTGGCCTATGTCGGACCACAGGGCGCCTACGCGCAATATGCGGTTGTGCCTGCCCGACAATTGGTCAGTGTACCAGAGGGACTCGATCTGCAACAGGCTGCTGCGGCCATGCTTCAGGGAATGACAGCGCACTACCTGGTGCATGGGACATATGTGGTACAGTCAGGCGACTATGTGCTGGTGCATGCAGCGGCTGGTGGTACCGGCCAACTCATTGTGCAAATGGCCAAGCAACGTGGTGCGACTGTGTTTGGTACAACCTCCACCGAGGAAAAGGCTGCTCTGGTTCGGGCAGCCGGTGCAGATGATGTCATCCTCTATACGCAAACCGATTTCGCGACTGAGGTCAAACGGCTGACCGACGACCGCGGGGTGCATGTTGTGTATGACTCAGTTGGTAAGACGACATTCGATAAAAGCCTCGACTGCCTGCGACCTCGCGGTACTCTAGCGCTCTTTGGTCAAGCCAGTGGTCCCGTGCCGCCGT
>JBCDFA010000077.1:0-24424 GCA_039178835.1 Chloroflexota bacterium | reverse complement strand
GCAGAGCAATGGCTTTTTCGTATGAGCCAGCCCGATCCCCTCGGGCAATATCTGTTTGTGCCACGGCTTCATACGCTTCTGCAGCCTGCGTCAACTCGCCAATGGTCTGAAGCTGCGCCGCTTTTCGCATCTGTGCGTAGGGAGCTAGTGGTGTCTCCAATGCCATATACTCTTCATATAGTGTAATGGCTTCCGTATGAGCACCAGCCTCTTCACGGCAACGTGCAAGCCAGAACAATGCCCGCGCATAGAGATCATCTTGGGGACCACTCTGGAGGAACGATTGCATTGCATCCGATGCAGATGCCCAGCGATCCCGCAACGCAAAACTCTCTGCAAGGTAATACTGAGCAGCACGGGCTTCTGCTGAATCGGCATGGTGAGTGACAATTGCGTGAAAATCTTCGGCAGCAAGATCATATTTGCCGATAAAGCGCCGTTCTAATCCACGTGCAAATAGTTCTGGAGAGGCTAAATCTACTCCCTGTTCTACTTGAACTATACCTTGTTCTTCGGGAACAGATGTAACATCGTCAATCGCTTCTGCCTCGTCTATATCGGGTGTACTTGCTGGCCATTGACAAGCTGCGAATAGATACACCAACAGCAAAAGGAAACAACTTTTGCCATCAAGCTTAAAACTGTTTGAATAGCATCGCATGGCATCATTGTACCATGCCTCAACAACGACAATGAATAGAACGTAACATTACCAAACAATATCAATCTTGGCCAAAAGTGTTACAATAGAAAGGATATAGTTTGCGAATAAATATAGTTATGAAATACCAGGAAGCCCTTAATTATCTTTACTCATTTGTTGACAGTGAGCGGAAGTTGCCCGGTTTGCCGGAGTTCAATTTACCACGTACTGCTGCACTTCTCGATGCATTTGGCAATCCACATGCAACATTGAACAGTGTTGTCATTGCAGGAACCAAAGGAAAAGGATCGACAGCCACAATCCTCGAGTCAATGGTACGAGCGGCAGGATATCGTACTGGTTTATGGACATCACCGCATCTCCATTCATATCGTGAGCGCATCCAGGTTGATCGACAGCTTATTAGTCAGCATGATTTGTCTGTGTGTGTTGCCGAGGCACAGAAGATTGTGCAACGGCTTGACCCAACCGTGCGACAAGGGCTAACAACTTTTGAACTTGGCTTTGCCATCGCACTGTACTATTTTGCACATCAGCAGGTTGATCTGGCGATTCTGGAGGTTGGGCTAGGGGGCCGCTATGATAGTGCCAATGCCGTTACACCCATCCTCTCCATTATCACCGCGATCAGTTATGACCACATGCATATACTTGGCAATACACTTGCAGAAATCGCCTACGATAAAGCGGGTATTATCAAACCTGGGGTTCAAGCTATCACCATCCCCCAACCACCTGAAGCACTCCAACAATTGATTCGTGCAGCCACCGAGTCTGAGACGGCCTTGTGGCTAGCAGATGAGCAACATGATCGTAAAAAAGGGTGGTTCAAACGACAAACAACCGAAGATGATTCCCAGTATCCTCTAGTGCGCTTCAACCCACTCGATCATTATCGGAATGACTTACACGCATCTGTCAAAGGGACATTTCAAAGAGAAAATATCTCTCTCGCAGTCGGAGCTTCACAATTACTACGCGCACGAGGATTTGTCATTAACGATCAGGCTATCAAGCAGGGGCTTACGACAACGTACTGGCCTGGCCGCATGGAGATACTTGATACCAATCCTGTCTATGTGCTGGATGGTGCACATAATGGTGCTTCGGCCAAATCTCTGATGCATTCACTTGATCAACTATTCCCTAACCAGCGCCGTATTCTTGTTTTTGGTACTACGCATGACAAAGATCTACCTCGTATGTTGCCAGAACTCATCCCTGCTGTTGATGCAATCGTCCTTACGCGTTCACACCATCCACGTGCACTGACAGACCTGAACAAGCTCGCCACGCAGATTCAACCGTGGGTCCAACAACAAGCACAACCTGCACCAGTTGTACTAACCAACAACATATCAGAGGCATTGACCGAAGCCCAAAAAATGGCTGGTTCTGACGATCTTATCTGTGTTACAGGCTCACTTTTTGTGGTTGCAGAGGCTCGTGAAGCGCTAGGGCTGGATAACGAGAGAGATTAATCTCAATCTTTACTATGGATACATTAGACAGTTTTTGGTATCGACTTTGTATTGTTCAAGCACTTGAGTTTACTGCAACATCCCATAGTCACACAATTGGTTGGACTGGACGAGGATGGGGGAGTGTTACCGTTACTCAGACCGACGACACTGAACTTATCTGTACCGAACAGGGAAACTGGACAACTGATACGAATGTGCGACTAGCCTTTCGCAATGTGTATCGGTGGCGTATTGATGAAGAGGGACAACTGCTACATTTGGAACATCTACGCTTTGGTCCTGAACAACCTGTCTATCTCTGTGCACTGACACCACAATCTCCGACACAGCTATGTTCAGTTCAACCACACCTCTGTGGACCAGACCATTACCTGGTCACTGTATCCATCGAGAGTAGCCAGCTTCTGATGCATTGGGACATACAGGGTCCACACAAGAATGAACAGCTTGCTTATTGGTATGATTAGTGCTGTCCCTAAATGGTGTTACTAATACTGTGATTGTACTTGATTTACAAGCATGTGACATCACCTAATCAGCACCACCACCACCGCCACTCCCACCACTACTACCCCCATCAAAACCACCACCAAACCCACCACTACTACCCCTTCGCCGTCGTCCTGTTTTCCCAGAGCCACCAGAAATAGAGAATGATGTTCGGGGGTTCAAAGAAAGAAAGGCAAAGATAATACCAACGATTAGCATAGCAATGCCGATGAATATGGGGATAGAAGATTGGATAGTCAGCGACAACACGATATTGAAAACTCCGACAATGAGCATAATAGAGCCAATAAACAGAAATACCATCCTACCTAACATAACCTTCCCTTTCCTTGCATAATCCTGACCTGATCTACGAGCTAATCAGCGCCGCCACCGCCACCACCACTCCCACCGTCACTGCCGCCACTACTACCACTATCACCGCTCCCACCACTGTCGCCAAACCAATTGCGATTGCTGTCGTTATCGCCACTACTTCCCATATAACTACCCGAATTGTAAGTACTGTAATCTCGGTTGGGACGCCCCGATGATTGGTCATTTGCTGCACGAATAATCAGAACAATAACCACAATAGCTAAAATGATGAACAAAAGTATGAATAAAGACATTGCTATACCTCCTGGCTAATAACTATCTAATCAGCACCACCACGACCACCACCGCTGCCCCTGTCACTACTGCTACCACTTCCCCAACTGCTTCCACTATCACTCCCACCCCAGCTACGATGGTCATTATCCCAACTGCTGGAAGAGCTACTTCGGCTACTATCGTAATAGCGACTGCTTGAAGAAGAGTTGTTGCCAAACACCTGACCAAGAATGAATAAAGCCACCAGAATAATTCCCCAGAAGAAAAGCCGGCCAGTAGAGCCACTATCAGTTCCTGTATTGCTTCTCTCTGATGGCACATACGGCACTACACCCTCGTTGCGGGAAGATCGTGACGTGGGGTTGCGCTGCCAGGCTGGTTCGGGTGCATCAATAAGTGCAGATGGCACCTGTACCTGAACGTCGAGTGCCATTCCGCCAGGCAGTGGCTCATCACGCACGACCGAGACCGACCGACCTTCTGTGGATACACGCCCATCGGCTGCGGGGAGATCGACCTGCACCTGATCCAGATCTACACCCTCTGGCAGATTAACGATGATGCTACTCTGCTCAACCGGAACGTCACGTTCGGGGAAGATGGCAACCCACCACAACTCATCGGTCGCCCCTTCGACACGAATTGACCCCTCGACCTCATAGCCTACAGTAAAAGTGCGCGTTGCGTCACTCGTTGGCTCGTAGTACCATTTGACCCAAACCATATCGTTTTCGCGAGTTACAATGTAGGTTCCTGGTGCCTCTCCGTCGGTTGCTTCGGTGTAGGTCTGTTCACCCTCACGCACGGTCATGTTGCGAATATCATCAAGTTTCTCAAAGGGGATTTCACGTACGGCAGAGCGAAACGGCCCACCGGTGTAATCGAAGGTCATTGTTTCGCTCACATCGAGGAGACCATCCTCGTGTACGTTGACAACCACATCAATGCGGTCATACACATACGCTTTTTCCTGAGCGAAGACAGATGAGATGGGCAAGACTAACCACAGAGCAAACAAGGAAAGTAGTACACGACCCAGCACAGAATGAATACGCACAAGCACCTCCTAATTGTTGTAAGTTGACTGTCCTATATCTCAGAAGTAGATATCTTTCCTAGCAAGTTAGTGGCATGTACGTTCAGATGGCGAAGAGGTTTCAGAGGTCACATCAGGCCATATCACCTAGTACTTTGGTGAAAAAGAAACCATAGAGATATATTATCATACTGTTTGCTCGATCAAACGCTCGAACAGGGCACACGACGAATCACGGACCTGTACTGTTCGCAGGTGTGTAAAGCCAGCATCCTTGTAGTACTGAACCAGTCGCGGGTTGTCGCCCATGCAGTCAAGACGAAGGTAGATCTTGCCTTTGAGAGCAGCGTGTTGCTCTGCCCAGCGGAGTAGTGCCACCCCCACACCCCGTCCGGTAAACGCACGTCGGACTGCCAGGCCATGGAGATACAGTGCATCAGGTGGCATATCGCCCCATATCAGACGATCCTCTTCCTGAACAGACATCGTCGCAACAGTGTGTTGCTCATACTTAGCGAGATAGGTTTCACCACGTCCAATACGCTGCGCCAATAACTCGCGTGGTATCACAGCAGTCCATCGGGCAATGCCACGGGCCAATAGCCATTGTGCTGTATCTTCGTAGATTGATGCAACCGTATCGAGGTCGGTATCAGTTGCGAGCAGCACCTGCATGTTTTCAACTGTAATTAATGGCATATCCTGTTCCTCTCAGACATGTATCGTATTGTTAGATCATCCTATTTCTCCAAACCAGAACGAGCAACAGGAGGTAGCAATCGCAATCCACGATAGGTGATAAGACAAGCACCAAGGATCAACGCAACCCCGATAATACGGAAGGTCATGCCGTAATCCAGCATCTGAATCATGATGCCAGCTAGAATCGGGCCAGTCACCTTTCCGGCATTCTTCAATGACCCGACGATGCCCAGGCCAGCACCAAGGTGTTGCTCATCAACCTGCGTCGAGACTAACGCCACGGTTGAGGGAAAAATAATCGCCTGTGCCGCCCCCATCAACACAGCCAGAGACAACAACATAACCGGACTCGTGCTCAAAGTAAGTAGACAAAGGGCGACGCCCAGCACCGTCATACCAAGCGCAACGGTCGTTGAGTAGCTCAGCCGATCCCCCAGACGCCCACCAAAGGGTCGCAATATGATATGAGCAATTTCCTGAACCGAGAAGAATGCTCCCACTAAGACCACATTGATACCTTCTGATAGGGCATAGATCGGCAAAAACGCTTTGGTTGCATAGGAGGCGATATAGACCACTGCTTCCATACTACCCGCCAGCCAGATCGACGAGGTGATCGCGCCGGTGCGAAGGGCGCTCACTATGTGCCGGCGTAGTGGGATGCGTGGCTTCACGGCTTGTGTCGTAGACTTTTGGAGCAGCGAAATCGGCAGCAACGCGACACTACTTACCAGACCGATCACGGTAAACACCACGACCGGATCAAGGGTCAGCAACATCCATCCAGCCACAGCGGGTCCCACCACATAGCCAGCATTGCGTGCGGACCCAAACCAGCCCAGCCACTCTGCACGTCGGTCCTGTGCCTGCTCAGAGACATACGCCAGCGTCACCGGCCCATAGATCGCGGTCGAAAGGCCGTGGATGCACCGTACAATGAGAAGCTGGCCAGGGGTTTCAATAAACTGGTAACTGAAGGGCATCAGCGCAAAAAACAATGTACCAATGATCAGCCAGAGACGCCGACCCCAGCGATCCGAGAGGATGCCAAACAATGGTTTGAGCACTAAGCCGGTGAAGGTTGAGACCGACACGATGAAGCCGAGGAAAGCATCGGTTGCACCAAGTGTGGCAGCAAAGATGGGCAAAAGCGGTGTTTTGCCCATCTGATATGCGGAACGAACAATAAAATCAGCCAGTGTAATCGGAATCAGGTTGCGTAATAATCTCATGTCTGCGGTTTTGGCACAATTGCGGGAATGGCTGCATCACGAATGCGCCGATTCAGGTCCTCTAGATCGGTATCCACCAGTGTGCGGAATTGAGCAAGTTGCTCATCAATCTGGGCCGATATGTCCTGAAACACCGCATAGGCTTGTTGTGTGGGACGACTATCGGAACTCCCGACAACACTGGTCAGTCCGGCTAGTTTGGCATTGAGACGTGTTGGGAGTCGTAATCGGTCGGATGGATCAGTCGTTTTGGTCTGGATCAGTTCTTCCTCGATAGCTTCCAGCTTGGTGTCAAACGCCTGGGCAGCTTCCAGCACAACTCCATGGTTGCTCATATCTTCGATGCGATTAGTCCACTCGGTGATCTGTTTGCGAATACTCCGCAACTGATTGATTCCCTCATGGGTCTCAGAGAGCTTATCACGAATCTTGAGCATCAGTTCAAGCTGGGCTTCCAGATCGGCTTGGGTTGCAGTCACCCGTGGGTCTTTGAGCAGCTCAAAGCTTGTTGTCACGATCTGCTCACCAACCTTTAACTGTACCTGATATGTGCCTGGAGCAGCAACAGGCGATCCCATTCCACGCCCAACCGTCGTATCGCCCGGAACACTGACTGATGGAGCATACTGTAAGTTCCACACAAAACGGTTCATACCAGCATCGACTGGTAACCACGGCCCGGTGTCTTCTTCAGTCATTGCGTCTTTGGAAGGCTTACGCAAGAACTGATTGACCTCGCGTCCCTGCCCATCAAGAATGGTCAGCGTAATCTCGTCTTCTGGCACTTCGCGCAGATAGTAATGCAGAACAACACCATTGGGTGGATTACTGCCTGCATCGAGCAACTTCACCTGAGACTCACCATTCGGACCAGTTTTACTATAGAATGTCGCGGCGACACCCAACGCCATGTGATAGTTCTTGCCTGATTCACCAGCGAAGAACCCGACCCCAATAGTCTGGGTAAAACGGTGGGTGTCACGTGGCTTCAACAACGCAAGTGGTGACTCACCGATCTGATCATTGAGTTGGTGTAGGGGTGTGATGTCATCCAGAATCCAGAACGACCGTCCATGGGTCGCAGCGACCAGATCGTTGTCTTTGATCACGAGATCGTGCACCGGAACCACTGGCAGGTTTAGGCGGAACGGCTGCCAGGATTCGCCATCATCGAAGGAAATATACACACCTGTCTCGGTGCCCACATACAACAGCCCACGACGCGCCGGATCTTCACGAATGACACGAGTAAAATCATGTTCAGGAATGCCATTGGTAATCGATTTCCAGGTCTTCCCATAATCATTCGTCTTGTACAGCATGGGTCGATAATCATCAAGCTTATAGCGCGTCGCGGCGACATAGGCCGTCGCAGGGTCGTGTGGTGACGCCTCGATGATGCTGATGAGCGACCATTCGGGGAGATCTGGTGGCGTGATGTTTTCCCACTGTTGGCCACCATCACGCGAAATGTGGACCAGACCATCATCAGAGCCTGCCCAGAACACCCCTGGTTGATGAGGCGATTCGGCAAAGGCAAAAATAGTGCCGTAGTGCTCGGCCCCCGTCGTGTCTTTCGTAATAGGTCCACCAGACGGCTCCATCTTGGTCACATCGTTGCGCGTCAGATCAGGGCTGATCGGCTCCCAACTCATGCCTTCGTCGGTTGAGCGGAAGGCGACGTTGCCCGTTGCGTAGAGCACATTCGGATCATGTGGTGAGAAGAGGATCGGGAAGGTCCACTGAAAGCGATATTTTACATCTTTAGCGCCCCAACCAAAGTAGATTTCTGGCCAGACAGTGACAAGCTTGATCTGGCCAGTGCAATGGTCATAGCGCTGCAAGGCGCCACCACCGCCTGGTGAGCTACCAACGGCCCCAACAAACACAATGTTAGGATCGTCTGGTTTCACGGCGATGTAGCCACTCTCACCGGTGCCAGCCGGATAGCTGTCACCCCAGAGAATGGCGCCTTTGTGTGTGCGGCTGGGCGTGCTGATACTTGAGTTGTCCTGCTGGGTACCATACAATCGATACGGAAACTGATTGTCTGTTGCGACGTGATAGAACTGCCCGGTCATTTGATTGTAGATAGTGGACCACGACTCGCCGCCGTTGAATGACACACAGGCCCCGCCATCATTACCTTCGATCATCCGCTGCGGGTTGCGTGGGTCGATCCACAGGTCGTGGTTATCAGGGTGTGGCGTCGTGACTTCGTTGAAGGTACGCCCACCATCAATTGACTTCCAGCAACGCACGTTGAGTACATAGAGGGTTTCGGGGTCCTGCGGATCGGGGATGACATGCATGTAGTACCATGGACGATTCCAGATCCTGCGATCATCAGTGAGCTTGGTCCATGTAGTCCCACCGTCATCAGAGCGGAACATGCCACCCTCTTCTGCCTCGACGATGGCCCAGACCCGATCTGTTTTCGCGGGCGAAATGGCAACGCCTATCTTACCTTTAATGCCCTCTGGCAGACCTTCATACTCAGTGATGTCGACCCAGGTATCGCCACCATCAATTGATTTGTACAGACTGCTGTCAGGCCCACCGCTGGAGAGGGTCCAGAAGTTGCGATAGGCTTCCCACATGCTGGCGTAGAGGATACGGGGGTTGTTGACATCCAGCGTCAGATCGACCGCACCGGCTTTTTCGCTACGAAACAGAATATGTTCCCAGGTCTGACCACCATCGACGGAACGATAGATACCGCGTTCCTTGTTTGGGCCAAAGGCATGGCCCAGCGCCGCCACATAGACGATATCCGGGTTGGTAGGATGGATGCGAATCTTCGCGATGTGACGCGTGTGCTCCAGGCCGAGATACACCCAGGTCTTACCAGCATCGGTCGACTTGTACACACCATCGCCATGCGAAACGTCGCCGCGTATACACGCCTCACCAGTGCCAACATAGATCACATTGGGATCGGAAGCGGCAACGGCGATTGCACCAACGGCAGCAGTGTTGAAAAAACCATCCGAGATGTTCTCCCAGTATGTTCCGGCATCATAGGTTTTCCAGACACCGCCAGCACAGGCGCCAAAATAAAACACCGCCGGGTTGTTCGGGTCACCTGCGACGGTGACAACACGACCACCACGGGGTGGGCCAACACAACGCCACTCAAGCGATTGGAAAAGACGATCATCCATAGTTTATAGTCTCCTGGATAATAGTACAGATTTACCCGTGTATCTCACGCATGCCAACAATCACACGTGCAATATGTTTGGTTGCACGCACAAAATCATTGACACGAATATTTTCGTTTGGTGCATGGACACGTCCACCTGGATAATTCACTCCGGCAGTTGAGATGGGAACATTGAGATGATGTGTAAAGGGATAATTCGGGCCAGAACCGCCAATCATTGGCCACACCAGCATCTCGGTGCCATACACATCGGCGGCGGTCTCGCGCACCATACTAACAAAGGGATGGTCGGGGTCGGTTCGCGCAGGACGGCCACCACCAAGATAGGTTATGTCAATATCACGAAAGCCTTCAGCATCAAGGTGGGCACGTAATTTCGCAACAATGTCGTCCGGGTCTTGGTCGGGAACGAGTCGAAAATCGATTTTAGCGCTAGCCTGTGCCGGCAGAACTGTTTTGCTTCCGGGGCCTTGGTAACCCGAAGTAAGGCCACAGATCGTACAGGTAGGAACAAAAACCTCTTCGCGTCGGAGTTCAGTATCACTCAGATCTTTGAGAAAGCGCGCTATGCCATAGGTCTCCTGATAATGTTCCGCCTCATCGGGCAACACTCCCAATAACACCAGATCGCGTGGACTAGGTGGTATCACAGCATCGTAGAAACTTGGGATACGAATGTGCTCATCAGGACCTTTGAGTGTACTCAACGCCCAGGTCAGGCGCCAGGCTGCGTTAGGGAAGATTGATCCGGCCAGCCCCGAGTGAGCATCAAGAGTCGCGGTTTGTGCCGTGAGTTCAACATAGCAGATGCCACGCAACCCCAGATATTGCACAGGGGTGTTCTGATAATTGACACCACCAAACTCCCAAATACACGCGTCAGCTTGTAACAAGTCCCGGTGTTGTTCGATAAAGGTAGGGAGATTCGGGCTGCTAATTTCTTCTTCTCCCTCAACTAAAAATTTCACATGACACGGAAATTCTCCCATTACTGCACGCACGGCATCCAGCGCGGCAAGGCGACACATCAACTCTCCCTTATCATCGGCAACGCCACGGGCTACGAGCAGGGCCGTGTCATTTTCATCAGTACGGTGGGTTAGTTCGAATGGTGGCGATTCCCACAGATCAAGTGGCTCAGGAGGCTGCACGTCATAGTGGTTGTAGAAGAGGAGTGTTGAAGCACTGGAGCCCTGCGCCTCTGCAAAGACCACTGGATAACCGGCAGTTGGCATGGTCTGCGTCGCAAAGCCACGACGTGTCAACATGTTCTGAACGAACTGTGCACATGCATCCATACCGTGACCCTGAGCAGAAACACTGGGCAACGCGCATAATTGTGCAAGTTCGTCAATCGTGGTTGAGAGATGTTCATCGATGTAAGCATCAATCTGGGCAAATACAGCAGATGTCATAACAACCTCATCACTGCTTTACAATGATAAAAACTCTATTTTGATACGTGTGAAGCCGTTGGAATAGCCAGAACTGTAGCAGAAAGCAAAGCCGTCGTCAAACGAACATCACCTCAATTGGTCAACAAATGTTTATTTTGTTATCACAAGATGTGACGCTGCCTGTCACACAAACGTCTTATTATATGTAGGAAGTACATATTCGTACTGATTTCCTGCATAAAGATCTATGCTATGATAGAGTAGCACTTATTTTTTGAGGTTGTTGAAGAGGTGTCAGATGCATCATCGCTTGTTTGTACTGGTTGCGAGTGTTCTTCTCATCGCCGTATTGTTCCCACAGACGCCTACGCTAGCCGCACCATCATCCGCACCATCCACGTCAGACGATGCTTTCGCCTACTTCCCAGAGACAGGCCACAACATTGGACTAGACATTAAACGGTTTTACGATGCTAACGGCGGGATTGATATTTTTGGCTTGCCATTAACTGAAGTGTTTGTTGAAGGAGACATGCAAGTTCAGTATTTTGAGCGAGCCCGCTTTGAAATACATCCCGACTTACCCAGAGAATTTCGTGTTTCGCTGACTCGATTGGGAGCCTACTTTACACAGGGACGCACCGAACCAGAGTTCCAGTGGCTCTCTTCGAATCCTGATAGCAGCCGCCATTTCTTCCCGGAAAGTGGGCATACTCTTGGCGGCGCTTTTATGGATTTTTGGCAGGCACGAGGTGGTCTCGCGGTATTTGGCTACCCTATCTCCGAAGAGATTGTGGAGATTAATCCTTTTGATGGAAACCCATATACCGCACAATACTTCGAGCGCGTTCGTCTTGAGTATCACCCTGCACACGCCGGAACACCGTATGAAGTCCAGATCAGCCATCTTGGTCGCCAATTCCTTGAGCAGCGACCCGAAGCCCAACTGATGACTGCACCAGTGGCCCCAATGGAGTTGCTTGGCGAAGCCACGACCGGATACGTCACCTCGGCAGAGGAGCGCGTACACAATATTGAATATTCTGCCAATATGTTTGATGGTGTTGTCGTCGAAGCAGGCGAAGAATATTCTTTCCTGAACAGCGGCGACTTTGATGTCAGCTCCGATTTTGTTGAGGGATATGCCATTATTGGTGGACAACTGGAACGTGTCATTGGTGGTGGTCTCTGTCAGGTATCAACCACGATGTTTCGTGCCGTTGCCAATGCTGGATTAGACATCACCCATCGGCAGGGACATACGTTTGTCGTGAATTTTTACGAGAACATCCTCGGCTTCGACGCGACCGTGTTTAGTCCTTCGGTTGACTTTCGCTGGCGTAACGATACCCCTGGCGCAGTATACATGGCCACATCGACCAATGCTGCTGCCTCAACGGTGACCTTCCAGATCTGGGGAACCAGCGACGGACGTACAATCACCTATGAAGGTCCCTATGTCAAAAATGTGGTGCAGCCTTCTGTAGCCACCTGGCAATATGATTCCACCATGCCCGCAGGCGAGACTTACCAAATGGTGCATGGGCGTGCGGGAATGGAAGTCAGCTACATTCGCACAGTCAGAATGCCCGATGGCTCTGCAAAGCATTATAACAACTTCTTCACACGCTATCAGCCCTGGGAAGATCACTACATGTATGGCCCAGGAGTACAGCCACCTGCTGGCGTGAACGTTGTGGGAGGCCAACCAGCCGCCCCCGCCCAGCCCGAACCACGCGCCCCACGAGCTACCAGAGGCAGTCGCTAATACGAGATATGTAACACATCATTGAGGGTGTTCGACGAGCACCCTCAGCTACCACCTGCCATATCGATGATACGATGGCCTATTTGTTCGTTGCCTAGATTCAGCAACCTAGATTGCTAATTGTTTATCAAACATCTACCAATTCGCCATTACGACTTACTCGAAATGATGTCATACTACAGTTTGTTATTTATGTACAAAAGGAGCACAACAATGCACACAGTTGCACAAGAACGACGAGGACGGAAAGCGTTTTGGATGGTTTTATTGTTTATGCTCAGTGCTGTATTGGCAGCCTGTGGAGGGGGTGCAACAACAGAGTCAGGAGAAGCTGATAGTGGCGCAGCTGCTGAGCCCAGTGCAGGACCAGAAGAGCGTGTTGCTTCATTTTTTAACGACTTTGGCGCCGCAATGAGTGATCCCGAGATTGGAACAGAAAGCAAACAAACCGAGTGGGCTGAGACCTTGGCAGGATATGCCACACCAGATCAGCGTGAGGAAGCACTGACTGCTATGTCTGATGCGCTCAGTGAGTTTGGTTCAGTTACGCAAATGTTAGAGGAGCAAACTGGACAAACCGATCTGGATATCCGAATGCAGATGGATTTCACAGACATCGAGACCGAACTTGTGTCAGAGACGGACACCACCGCTGAAGTTTCTTTGGTCGGTGGCATGGTGAAAATGGAGCTGGTCGGTGATGATGTTGAGCAACTGGGCGAGATGGCTGGTATGCTCAACCAGGAAGTGCCAATCGGTGAGATGTTTGGCGACATGGAGACCCTCCCCATGAGCAAGATCGATAATGTTTGGTACATTGATGATCTAAACCGCTAAAACAGTAAGCGCACATCTTTAAGATAGCAATCCCTGTGTAGCAGATCGTAACTGCACAGGGATTGTAGTTTTTCTCAAGTACCAGCTTCAGCATTCCGTTTGACAGCCTGAAAGTCGTATGCTAGCATGGCAAAGCTGTAAACAACACACGATGTTTTTGCTGGGGTAGCTCAGATGGTCAGAGCGTGGGACTCATAACCCCAAGGTCGTGGGTTCGATCCCCACCCCCAGCACCAATTACCCTATGGGGCGTTCGATTGGACGCCCCATCTTTACACCCGAGGCTTACCATGGCTGTTATTGCCGAAACACGCGATCTAACCCACGTATATGACAGTAATATGGCCCTCGATCATCTGACTCTCCAGATACCAGAGGGTGCTGTTTTTGGGTTTATTGGACCGAACGGTGCAGGCAAAACCACTACGATGCGCATCCTTACGACATTGCTCAAACCAATAAGTGGGCATGCGTGGGTTGGTGGTATCCCTGTCACGAAAGACCCACGGGGTATCAGACAGATAGTCGGGTTTATGCCGGACTTCTTTGGGGTATACGACAACATGAAGTCGTGGGAATATATGGATTTCTTTGGCCGTGCCTATGGTGTTCCCGCCAATCGACGCAGTACGCTTATCAAAGAACTACTTGAACTTGTCGATCTAAGCCACAAACACGATGATTATGTCATGGGGCTCTCACGTGGTATGAAACAGCGCCTGAGCCTTGCACGCACCATGATCCACGATCCAAGTCTGCTTATTCTTGACGAGCCCGCCAGCGGATTAGACCCTCGTGCACGGATCGAACTACGAGAATTACTTAAAGAACTGCGCGCCATGGGCAAAACCATTATGATCAGCTCACACATTCTCACCGAGCTGGCCGAAATGTGCTCACACATCGCGATTATCGAACGTGGGCGACTCTTGGCTAGTGGGGATGTCAAGGACATTATGCGTTCTCTACAACCACACCTGACCTTAGAGATACGCATCCTTGAGGGAATTGAACTTGCAGAACAACTCCTGCGTGGTCACCCACATGTCCTGAATGTGCAACGCGAACAGACTACTGATGATATCTATGAGGAAGACGATAACGAAACCCCAGGGCCAAACGATGATGATACACCACCTGACGCAGAGACAGAGACAATTACCCATACCCAAACGTCTGACAGTCAAACCTTACTCATCGACTATAGTGGTGATGAACGGGCCGCAAGTCAATTACTCGCACAACTTATCACAGCAGGTGTTGTCGTTGTACGATTTAGCGAGCGACATAGCGACTTGGAAGATATCTTTATGCAGGTCACCCAGGGGCTGGTCCAATAAATACAACCAATAGCTATCAAGAAATAGCCAGAGAAGGTTATGATGGAACTTAATCCTGTTATGGTCAAAGAATTACGTGGGCGTATGCGTGGCCCCCGTGCATTTATCCTCCTCACCATTTATCTGGGGATTCTTGGTGGGGTTATGCTGTTATTGTACCTTGCACTAGTGGGCAACGTCGGCAATAGACTCAACGCAGGTCAGGAGGTAGGGCGAGGGCTGTTTCTTACTATTGCTACAGTGGCCTTGATCGAGGTATGCGTGATTGCCCCAACGTTAACCTCTGGCAGTATTGTTGGTGAAAAAGAACGGCAGACCTATGATTTGCTTATTGCATCACAGCTTTCACCATGGCAGATTGTATGGGGCAAAATGATTTCTGCTCTGGGCTTCAGTTTATTGCTCATCATAGCTATTGTCCCGCTTATGAGTATTACATTTCTGTTCGGGGGTGTAAGCTTAACAGAGGTCATTATTGCTATTCTCGGACTCATGGCGACATCTCTGTTTTTCGCCAGCGCAGGGATGTTCTGCTCATCAGTTATGCGGAGCACTCTTGGCGCCACCAGCTTTGCTCTTGGTTCCATTATTACAATGTTGTTAGGTATTCCCTTTCTTATTTTTGTTATCTCTCTCATTTTTGATTTGACGTGGCAAGAGTCACCAATTTTGATCTATCTTGGGCTGCTCTTTATCTCGATCCATCCATTTATGGCATTGGGTGCGTCTGAGATACTTATTCTTTCCGATGAGGGAGTCTTTCTCATCACACAAAACCTTGCAAACAATGTCACAATTGTCATCCCAAGTCCGTGGATTGTATTTATCGTACTCTCACTTCTCTTTAGTATCTTCTTCATTCTCATAAGTATGCGTCGACTTCGACCTGATAATCCTACCGTAAAACAAACCAAGAAAAAAGCATCCAAAGAAACCTAAGATCACCTCCTTATCTTAATTATTGTTAACGATCAGGGGGCCTAAACCGCCCTTAAAAATCAAAATTTATTCACGAAAACCCCCTAAAAACATTTTGATTTTACCTTGGTGTTGACACCTTAAAATGCGTCCAGTATACTACCTCACTTGTGAAGACAAAAATAACACTATAATCCGCAAAGAGTGCGGGACATGTCACTGTAACACAATACAGTAACAACCAAGCATGTAGCTTGTATGAGGAGCCTGATTTGCACGGTGAACACTCACCCAACATGGTTATACAAACACAAGTCATAGACTATTGTAAAGAATATCTGTATAACTTGTTAGAAAACTCCTCATAATATATGCCACAATATCCGATGTCGTTTCCACAACTGAATGTTTATATGAATACACTACGATGTGACACTACTCAATGTATGAGTATACAGGTCACAAATGTATGTTACTTGATCGTATGACTGCTGTATTGACAGTAAGTGATATCTGTATTTTACAAGAATGAGGTCGATTTTATGCTCCATCAAGCGAACAACAAACTCATCACACCTTACGGCGGGCAACTGGTTGACCTGATGGTTACAGGGGATGAGCGACTAGCGTTGATCGAAGCGGCCAGCCATCTTCCATCCTTACAAATTTCCACCCGAGCACTCTGTGATCTCGAACTCTTAGCTACAGGGGCCTTCTCCCCTCTGGACCGTTTCATGGGAAAAGCTGATTACGAACGTGTGCTTAACGAGATGCGTCTTACATCTGGGACATTGTTTCCACTGCCAATCACCCTCACCGTTGATGAGACAACCCTTTCAGGACTTGGTGATCGCGTAGCCTTGCGCGACTCACGGAACAATCTTATTGCAGTGATGAATATCGAAGAGTCGTTTAAGTGGGACCCTCAGACAGAAGCGCAGTTGGCACTGGGCTCGACCGATCCACGGCATCCGCTTATCTCAGAAATGATTCGTTGGGGAGACACCTGCATTTCTGGTGAATTACGTGTTCTAAGTACACCAGTTTATTATGATTTTGTTTCACTACGACGCACACCTGCACAAGTACGTGCATCGCTGGCGGAAATGGGGCGAGAACACGTAGTTGCCTTTCAGACAAGAAATCCATTGCACCGCATCCACGAAGAACTGACCAAACGTGCTGCAGATGAGGTGAACGGAAGCCTGCTAATCCATCCAGTTGTCGGCATGACCAAACCGGGTGATGTTGACCATTTTAGTCGTGTTCGGATCTATCGTTCGCTGGTCGAAATGTACTACGACTCAGATCGAACGATGTTAAGTTTGCTTCCACTCGCAATGCGTATGGCTGGACCACGTGAGGCACTGTGGCATGCTATTATTCGTAGGAATTATGGCGCAACCCACTTTATTGTCGGACGTGATCATGCTGGACCAGGGAAAGACAGCACCGGCAAGCCATTTTACGGACCCTACGATGCACAAGACCTGATGGCACACCATGCCGAAGAAATTGGCGTCCAGCCAGTTCCCTTCAAGGAACTCGTCTACCTATCGGATCGCAACGAGTATGTCGAGGTTGATAAAGTTCCCGAAGGTGCAACAGTCGCTTCTATTTCAGGGACCCAGGTACGTGAAGATTATCTGGCACAGGGAAAAATATTGCCGGAGTGGTTCACACGTAAAGAAACAGCCGAAATTCTGGGGCAAATGTATCCCGCACGCCACAAACAGGGCTTCTGTGTATGGTTTACCGGACTGAGTGGTGCCGGAAAATCAACGATTGCCGAAATTCTGACCGTACTTTTGTTGGAAAAAGGACGCCAGATTACGGTTCTTGATGGTGATGTGGTCCGAACTCATTTATCAAAGGGATTAGGATTTAGCCAGGAAGATCGTGACACCAACATTCTTCGCATTGGGTTTGTTGCAGGTGAAGTGGTGCGTCACAGCGGTTCTGTTATTTGTGCAGCAGTTAGTCCTTATCGCGCTGCTCGTAACGAATGTCGCAAACTCATTGGTGAAGATCGCTTCATCGAGGTGTTTGTTGATACTCCTATTGAGGTGTGTGAAGAACGTGACGTGAAAGGATTGTATGCCAAGGCACGACGTGGTGAAATCAAGGGCTTCACCGGGGTCGACGATCCATATGAGCCACCGATTAATCCTGAATTGACACTTACAACGGTCGCCAACACACCTGAGGACAACGCACACAAGATCATTGCCTTCCTTGAAGAACGTGGGTTTCTTCAGCCAGATCCATTACTTGAGCGTGTCAACGGACAAGGTGCAATGGGTGTAATGGAGTAGTAGAGAGGTTTTTATACTAATTGTAAGGCTATTCTTGTATAGTCAGCCCAGTAGTCAATATGGTTACTGGGCTGATTTTAGTTTACATTTATGGCACCGTATGGTAACCTTCCATCCGATATAGTTTCCATACATATGTAACAACCAAAAAACAAAGCCACATCATACGAAGGTTTAACATGACGAAGGTTATTACTGCACAGTCTGAATCCGTTTCACAATTTTTGAACCCAGCAGATATTATCCGTAATTTGTGGCACCATCGCGAATTGATTCGCCAATTTACGCAAAGAGAGATCGAAAGTCGTTACCGCGGATCATTTCTTGGCATCATTTGGTCGTTTGTCAATCCTCTGACATTATTACTCATTTACACTTTTGTCTTTGGTGTTGTCCTCCAGGCACGCTGGCCAGAAGCACGGACGGAAAGTCTGAGTGAATTTGCAATGATTTTGTTTTGCGGTTTAGTTGGGTTCAATATCTTTAGCGAGTGTGTTGGACGATCACCAGCAATCATTATCAATGTTCCAAACTATGTCAAAAAAGTTGTTTTTCCACTGGAAATCTTACCTATCAGTGTCTTAGGAGCAGCCCTATTCAATGCACTGATCAGTTTGGGTATTCTCATTGTTGCCAACCTCTTCGTCAGTCAAACCATTGCATGGACACTCGTTCTTGTGCCACTGGTCTTTTTACCGCTCATACTGCTTTGCCTTGGTTTGTCCTGGTTTCTTGCAAGTCTGGGTGTTTTTGTACGTGATGTCGGATATACGATTAGCTTAATTGTACAGGTACTCTTTTTTCTCACCCCCATCTTCTATTCAATTGAGTTTGTACCTGAACCCTTCCGAACTATCATCAACCTTAACCCACTAACAGCTATTCTCGAAAATATTCGTCGTGCTGTTTTGTGGAATGAACTACCACACTGGGGCAGTTTAACTTTTGCTATTCTAAGCTCACTGGTTGTGCTCATAATGGGGTATGCATGGTTTATGAAAACCAAAAAAGCATTTGCTGATGTCATATGATTTGCGCACAACCTACCCTCATGCTATAATCTCGCCTCGTTCAGAGACAATCATACTAATATAAAGAGAATAGAAGATAGTATATCGTAGTTGTACACATCTGTATAGCCGTGGTTGCTAGTGCAGAAAGCGAGTATGACCTATGACTAACGCGTCACAAAGATTGAGTACCTACACTACACGACTACGAACCGTACCGCAACACATAACATATCTTCTCATTGGCCTCCTGACCATTACTTCTTTGGGGGCGCTGTTGCGCTTCTATCACTTGGGATTCAAAGGGCTGTGGGGTGATGAAATATGGACGGCAAATAGAAGTGTTAAAAGTCCTCTAGTCATCATACAAGAATATATTGATTTACCAGGCCCCTTTTATTATCTTTTATCGCACTTTTCTCTTGCTATCTTTGGTCAAGAACAAGCAGATTTTGCGCTGCGATTCCCTGCTGCGTTGGCAGGTGTGCTGGTCATACCTGCTATGTATATACTGGTATCACATTTATATGGTCGCACTGTAGGAATAATCAGTACAGTGCTCATTATGATTTCACCTTACCAAATTTGGTATTCACAAGAGGCACGTTTCTACACATGGCTCACGTTGTTATCCTTAATTTCTACCTATTGCATTCTACGTGCACTTGATTCACCGAAAGAAAAGAAATTCTGGATTGGTTTTATTATTGCAAGCATCTTAAATTTGTACAATCAACCATTGTCTGGCGGTATAGTACTTATCTCTCAGGGGTTTTTTGCCCTATTTCAAATAATCGCCAGTCAATCAAAAATACGTAGTTTTATCTCAACCACAATCAGTTTTAGCATTATTTCTTTACTATATAGCCCAGTCATATACAAGGTGTTTATATCAAGACGTATTGGTGGAACAACCCACTATGTCGATTTTTCAGCTGGAGATAGTGCTTTTACGCCAAGATTTGATGACGCAATCCCATTATTCCTATCCATGTCACGAACAACTCTACGGGCCTTTGCAGCAGAAGGGGCAGTCTGGGGTGTCTTCTTCACCTTTTTCTTAGTTGGCTCATGTTTTCTATTTTACCATCGTAAATGGAAGGACATTAGTCTGCTACTTATTCCTTTTATAATATCGATAGCTGTCTTTGTGATAGGAAGACCATCCAATGGTTTTATACTACGCTATGTTCTTTTTTTACAACCATTGTATCTTATTTGCATCTCTCTCGGCATAGTGGTACTAGCAAAGAGCATCTCACACTTTCATGGCTTTCTGTTCAAAAGCAACCTAACCCATAAACAAAATAAGCAGCCTACATCATATGCTGCAATTTGTGTGATTACGCTAATCCTGTTTGTGCCAAGTCTCCAAACGGTCATAGATGGTTACTCTCAGACTAAATTTAACGATTGGCGATCTATGGTCAACTACTTGAATACACATGTCCAACCTGGCGATACCATTATCGGAAGCCGATGGACATGGAGAGCATTACCTTGGTATTTCGAAAAAGGAGACGAGATTACATACGTAAATGATCATGATGATGACGTACTGGACTATATTGATGGAAGCAATACAATCTGGTATATCTTAATGGGACCGTCAACTGGGCATATAAGTAATCTCTTACAATCTCAGCTGACACCAATTCCCCACACCAATTGGGAAGACCCAGAGATTATATATGATTATAGATTTACTTTTTACCCAATGTCAGAGTATCAAGGAACCTTGTACGTAGGAACAGCTACAGCACCTAGTGAGATTCAGTTTGAGGATATACCAGCCTCGGATAGCGTTGGCCACAGCTACCGGCATGTTGAGGCTGGACACAGCACCCAATTTGATCTCGTGCTTGCTAGTCAAAAGCCACGACAACTTACCATTACCCATTTTAACACCCCAAATAAAAAAGCCGCAGTTTATATTGATGATCAGAAGATTGCAACTGTGGGTGGAGGAAGTGGCGGATGGGTAGATGAAACATTCTTGGTTCCTTCACACATAGACTCACGGGTTTCCATTACAGTGGAGGCAACCGGTATAGAGCCTATCGGCATTAGTAAAGCCGCCCTAAGTCCGGTGCCTTCAAAGATACTATTCAATGATATTCCTCGTTCTGGGGGAGGGTATAGACATATTGGGCCGGGACAAACAACCGACTTTCATCTGGCACTAAGTAATGATCAACAACGGAACCTTTATATTACATTCACAGACCTGCCAGAAAAACAAATGGAGATACGGATTAATGGTGAGGTTGTAGATATTCTTGGAGGTGGAAACAATGGATGGCACACCGTACCAATATCACTTCCTTCACACACCCCAGATGCCTTCTCAGTATCAATCAAAGCACTTGGTGAGGAGGCTGTTGGTGTTAGTGATGTCAGACTAAAATATGCGACGTCACCATAATGCTCAAGAAGAGAGGTCTGTTTTAAAGGCTGAACTTGTGGTGCGTGGTTCTTAGTGCTATAATCGTCAACTGTTCAAACTATCTTCCGTCTAAAATCATTGATTTGTACGGCATCGCTGTCATCACGACAGTCACATCAGAGAGTATATTGATATTATGACATCGCTTCTTGACACCCCAGCTCATACTGCAACGAATACATCACACGTACCACCAATTTACGATGAGCAGGTCATTGCAGTCAGCGGGGTAAGTAAGATGTACCGCATGTACAACCAACCACAAGATCGCCTCAAGCAAATGCTCTCACGGGGTCGACGTTCATATGGTCATGAATTCTGGGCTTTACGCGATATATCTTTTGCAATCAACAGAGGAGAGACTGTTGGCATCATAGGACGTAATGGGAGTGGAAAAAGCACACTACTGCAAATTATTGCGGGAACTCTTGCTCCCACAAAAGGCGAAGTTGCTGTCAATGGCCGTGTAGCCGCACTATTAGAATTAGGTAGTGGGTTCAATCCCGAGTTTACAGGGCGTGAAAATGTGTTCATGAACGGTGCAATGCTTGGTCTTAATCACGATGAAGTTGCTCATCATTTTGATGAAATTGCATCTTTTGCCGATATTGGAGACTTTATCGATCAGCCTGTAAAACTGTATTCAAGTGGCATGGCTGTGAGACTAGCTTTTGCAGTACAAGTTGCTATCCCAAAAGAAATTTTAATTATTGATGAGGCGCTCTCTGTAGGCGATATGTTTTTTCAAGCCAAGTGCATGACGCGCATGAAACAATTGATCGATGATGGTGTAACTGTTCTTTTCGTTAGCCACGATATTGAAGCGGTTCGGAGCCTATGTCGACGAGCAGTGCTCCTTGAGAAGGGAAATATGATCCTTGACGACATGGCAGAAAAAGTAACTGAGCAATACTTTGCACGCAAAGTCCAAACAGAGCAACCTTTACTTGATACGTCAACAGTAGCATCAGAGGAGCAAGAAGCGACGAAACAAGCCCCACCACATATGATATTTGAAGGGGAATTAGCATTTCAAGAACGTGCTGCTTATGAACGTAAACGTAATGGCAAGGCCCATTTTGCTAATGTCCAACTTCTGAATCATAAAGGGAAAGAGATAACACAAGTTGCATATAATGAGGAAGTCACTCTTCGTATGGCAATTGAATTTACTGTTGATATTCCTCAAACGGTCGGTTATGCATATCATATTCGTGATATTAATGCAGTAGATGTTGTCTATTCAGATAGTTTTATCGAAGAGACCAGCATCACTTCACCCAAAAAAGGCGAACGATATATCATTGATTGGACATTTCGAATGGCGTTAAGGTATGGTAACTACAACCTGGTAACCGTTCTTTCTATTCCAATCGATCTATCGATTTCCAGAGTAGAATTCTGTGATTATGTGCCTATGGCATTGCAATTCTATGTGAAGCCACGGATTGGCTCTTATCTATATGGCAGTGTCCACTGGGACAATATAGTTCAAATGCGTCACTTTCCTACCACTTAGAGGGGTTGGGATTTCAAAATGAAAAAATATGATATAGGTGGGGTGCAAACATTTGAATACACAAAAATAGTTGGTCTCGAACATATTGAATTTGGCACAAACATTATTATCGATGATTTTGTGTTTATATATGCAACAAATACAATACAATTGGGCTCATACATTCATATAGCCTCTTTTACATCTATAAGTGGTGGTGGTACGCTGGTCATGGAAGATTTCTCAACACTTTCTTCAGGGGTTCGCGTATTTACAGGCTCAGATGACTTTAAATATCACGGTTTTGGTAACTCTACCATAGGTGAGACTTTCAGGAACGTCAGAAGAGGGCATATACATATAGGAAAATTTGTGATTGTAGGAGCAAATTCTGTAATCCTGCCAGATGTACAAATTGGTGAGGGTGTCTCAGTAGGGGCTGGTTCAGTTGTAACCAGAGATCTAGCGCCCTGGGGTATTTATATAAATAATAAGAGGGTAGGAGATCGTGATAAAAGCGGAGTACTTGAAAACTATCAAAAGTTCCAGCTAACGATAGATAATTGAAACTTTTTCATAAAAAGAACGTGTAAGGCTAAAATACATTCATGCGAGAAATAACACCATTTAATGAGCCTATATATGTTACACGACCAATATTACCAGATTTGGAAGTAGTTATTGATAAATTACGTACTATCTGGGAATCGAAATGGTTGACCAATAATGGTTCACAACACCAAAATCTTGAGCAACAACTCATTCAATGGCTCAAAGTCCCTTATCTTTCATTGTTTAATAATGGAACTATTGCGCTTATTACTGCTTGCCAGAGTCTACGACTTTCTGGTGAGGTTATCACGACACCATTCACATTTCCAGCAACCCCGCATGTATTAACATGGAACAACGTTAAGCCCGTTTTCTGTGACATCGACCCTAACACCATGACTATTGACGCCAACAAAATAGAGTCAATGATCACTCCACAAACAACAGGTATCTTGGCGGTTCATGTCTATGGAACACCCTGTGATGTAATGAAAATTCAGTCCATTGCAGATCAATATGGGTTACGTGTTATCTATGATGCAGCGCATGCTTTTGGTACAGAGATACATGGTGAAGGCATTGGCAATTTTGGTGATGTCTCTATGTTTAGTTTCCATGCCACTAAACTGTTCCATACCGCTGAAGGAGGAGCTCTCACGTTTCGGGACCCGAATCTTAAAAACCGTATCGATTTTCTCAAAAATTTTGGCATCAAAAATGAAGAAGAAGTCATAATGCCAGGTATTAATGGGAAAATGAATGAAATCCAGGCAGCATTAGGATTAGCTGTACTTAACTGCGTAGAGGAAGAGTATCGTAAACGAAAAGTGCTTGTTGATACCTATCGACAATATTTAGATAATGTACCGGGTATTACTCTTACACCTGTGTTATCACACATAAAAGATAGTTATCAGTACTTTGTCATACGTATTGATGAAACACTTTTTGGTTG
>JBCDFA010000076.1:0-24887 GCA_039178835.1 Chloroflexota bacterium | reverse complement strand
CAAAGGCAAGATCAGCGCGGGCTATCTGTACACCATCGTGTATAAGCACCCCTTGACCATAACGGTTGCCTCCACCAATAACACTAATAGCTTGGAGTGGTCCCACTTCTTCCGTCTCGATACGTAATTCGATAACTTCGTTAGGATCACCAATGAGTGTTTCTGATTGGAGTGGTGTAAAGTAGAAAGTGGTAGCCCCCTGCGGTGAAAGTTCGGTGACCGGTCGTTGTGCGACGGCAATATCTTCATCCTGGCCAAATGGACGGAGGCTGACAAATACGGTTCCTTCAGGATTATCCGTATGATTGAGTAACCACAAACGTATCCCGATTACATCTGTTGGTTCAAACCGTAGCAGTTGTGCGGTTTGGTGTTGATCATACAATGTCGTAGCAGGCCAATTGCGCTCAAGTTGTTGCGTTTGTACTTGATTGTCGTTCAGCGTGGCAAGCCACCATGTGACTCCAGCGCCAGCAAATACAACAACAAAGAGTAAACTACGATAGAAAATCCCCATAATAATACTGCTGTTATCCGTAAAAATGTGGGACAATAACACCAAACCAACTCCAAAGCCAGATAGTTGCAAGGAGCAGGGTGCCCGCAATGACCGTGTGTCGGTCATATCGTTTGGGAACAATTTGTGCAAGACCACTCACAAGTAAGACCACAATGGCAGACAACACCGGGAAGAGGTACCGCCCCTGAGGGAATGTGCTGGGCCCCAGCGCTGGTGTATACTCAAGGATTAACGTGACAACGGCCATCACAACAAGAGTCCCAAGTGCGAGAAGCGTCAAGCGTCGTGTTGAATCAATGCCACTCTGGCGTCGCCACACACCTAGCAGCCCACAAGCGAATACGCCATACACAAGACCTATGCTCAGATATAAACCATCAGGAAGGCCGAAATTCATCCAGCCAAAGCGGCCAATCAGGCTGGCAAACATTTGATAGAGAAAGTGGGGATAGAGCGTGAAAGCTTCTGGTGAGAAATAGACACCATCACGCCAAGCTTGCAAAATCCGCGAACTGTACCAAACAACACTGTTGGATGAAAACTGTTCTTCCCACCAGCGCACAATTTGCTCACCACCAGGGTTACTCAGAACATCTTTTTGCTCACCGGTGTCTGCGTCGTGCAAAGAGATGTGATCAAATAGCACTTCACCAGAACCCTCTGCACCGACAGATATAAAGAGTTGTGCCGTGTCAGGCGGTACCGCGTAAATAAGTTCAACACGCTTCCAGGTGGAAGTTGCATCGAAAACACGAACTTCAGCAACGTTATTATTATTAACAATGGCTACTCGTCCTGTGGTTGTGTCGCCTGAACTGCGCATCATCGCTTGAAAGACGACTCTCCGCCCCGCCAACTCTCGTGATCGTGGAATCGATAGCGCCTGTTCTAAATTGATTGGTTGTTCAGCAGAACCATTGTTGATCGTGCGTAAACTCTGATCGCCATCATACGCGTGGCGATCAGTATAGGTTGGGGTTGATACATTGGTGTGCGGGAGCCATGCAGCGGTCACATTTCCTGGCCAAGCAACCCCAATAAGTGGAAGAACAATGGCACCACCAATAATAGCCACAGCTGCGATCCGTGGAAGATGTTGCCAGAACCATATAAAAGCAAACAAGGCTACGATGAGTGCTGCCCATGGAACTATAGCGATGGCACTACGTCGGGCCCAAAACGTCACAATGGCTAGAACGATCAACATTCCTAGCATTATTATGGTTTGTTTACGTCGAATTGCACGAACCGTGCAGAGGACAGTTGCTGCTGCCAATGGTGAGCCAATATTGTCTGGATTGACTGAGGCACCCATATAGCTGTACATGGGAAGAAATGCGACGATTGCAGCTGCCAGCAGCGCAAGTGGCATACGATGTGCTGGGAGCACTTCACGTGCTGCAAGGTACACCAATGGGATAGTGAGCGAACTCAACAATACTGACAACCAACGCATACTGTAGAGCTGAAGAACTGTATCATCAGTCCACCTGCTTACCTGTGCTGCTAGAGTATAGTAGGCTGGTGTTTTACTTGTTTGGTCAAGCAGCAAACCCGGACGTAAATCGGCAAATGATTGAGGGCGCTCATCAGGGGTATCTACAAAGCGATACTGCCAGAAATGAAAAGTGTAGAAACTATCTATGATAGGCTGTTGAACTTCTGATGTCGCTTCTAACGTACCAACCTGGACTCCACGGGCGTATTCAAAATGGGTTGGCTCATCTGGTGATTGCCACGGGGGGATCAGGAGACTGGCCAAGAAACCGGCAACAAGATAGAAACCCATGAGAGCTAGTAATACTGGGTTGATCCGCCAATGTGTTGACGATACTGCACGTAGTGTCTCCAAGAATGAATCTTGCTTTGGCGCACTATGCAACGGCTTGGTTTTACTCGCTTGGTACTCCAATTCAATATGCTCCTTGGCCATTCACTACTACAAAGACAGTGCGGAATAAGATCTGCACATCAAGCCACAACGAGTAGTTTTGAATGTAGTAGAGATCGTCAGCCGTACACAGATGTTGGTGTTCAAACCCACGTCGATTAACCTGCCACCATCCGGTCATCCCCTGTGGGACTGTGAAACGACTCCACTGCCACGGTTCATATTCCTCATTCACAATCAGTGGTAATTCTGGACGTGGTCCGACCAAGCTCATATCACCCCGTAACACATTGACCAATTGTGGTAGTTCATCAAGACTTGTACGTCGTAACCAGCGACCAATATATGTGATACGAGGATCATCTGGTTGCTTGAATGACAATGTACCATCTTTGCGCCGGACTGCAACTTGTTTCCATTGTTGTTCAGCATTTTGCACCATCGTACGGAACTTGTACATGCGAAAAAGTTGTCCATTTTCTCCTACGCGTTCAGTACGATAAATGGCTGATCCAGGCGAGTCAAGTCGAATAAGGAGTGCAATAACAGTCATTAGGGGAGATAGGATAACAAGCAAGAGTAAACTCACAACGATATCGAAAAGTCGTTTTGCAATACGAGCCTCTTCACTGATGGCAGGAACACGTAATCCAACAATCGGTAATCCTTCAAGGTAGTCAACGCTTGCACGCATAACGGCAAAATCCAGAAAATCTGGCACAAGGCGAATATGCACAGCAGTGCTTTGGAGTCTACGTACAAGTTTTACGACACGGGGGTGTGCCTCAAGCGGTAGTGCAATAACCATTTCATCAATGGCGTGTTGTTTAATAATGGATGGTGCTGATTCCAGTGTGCCTAAGATAGGCCACCCATCAAGGGAACGATTTGGTGTTGTGTCATTATCAGTATCCAAAAACCCCACGACAGCATCGTTGGTGAGCCATTGCCGACTGATAGCGCGGGCAATCCGCCGCCCAGTGTTTCCGGTCCCGGCGACAAGAATCCGACTATGTGTTTGTGTTCGTTGACGCTGCTGGGAGACCAAGATACGTATGATGATATAGAAGAGTGTCAGAACAATGAGATCTAGAATGACAAAGTAGACAAAATAGAGCCGTGAAACGGAGCGAAATGAGAGATACAAGGTCCCCGCAAAAGTCAGTGATGAAAGTCCGATCACGGAGATGAGGCGCCACAGGAGATCTATCAACCGTCCGTTGCGGACCAGTTGGGGTATAGAAAAGATAAGTAGCATTACAAACCAGATAGCCCCTACAATCACAAACAAAGCTATTGGAATAATCTCTGCACCTGGTTCAAGTGTACGTCCAAATGGCAATATCTGGCGAATTTCCATTGCCAGAAACAACATTGCCTGAGTCAGGAGTAGGCTACCAATAATAACCAAAACATCAAGGTTTGTGGTTGTGCGTGACTTCATGTATTCTTGTTTCTCCTAATTTCAACCAATCTATGCAAACGACTTCAAAAATACTATGGTATTACTCACAAATACACTAGAGTACTTTTCGTACAGACAGCACCTGGTCATCTCGAAGAAATGCCCGCGATACAAGACGCTGATACACCTGTTCAGTGGTACGGATCATACGATCAGCCATGCCACGTTCTCGAAATTGGGCATGACCAGCACGTGCCAAGGAAGTACGCCAATCAGTCCGGTGTATTAACATCAGGGTCGTTTGCGCTAACGCATGGGCATCACCTGGTGGTACAAGCCATCCGGCAATACCCCGTAAAGCATCACGAGAACCAACAACATCTGTTGCAATAATTGGAATGCTCAAAGACATGGCTTCCAATAATACCAGTGGTAATCCCTCATAATTTGATGTGAGCCAAAATATATCAAAAGCACCCATAACCGCCGCAACATCGTCACGATGGCCTAAAAAGGAACATGCGTGTCTGATTCCTAATTGATCGGCATAACGTCGAGCCGCTTCAATAAGTTCCCCCCCACCACACCAGACGAATCTCGTGGCCGGAAGGTTTCTCAATATATGCTTGGCGGCTTCGAGAAACATAAACGGATTTTTTTGCTCGGTTAGTCGTGCAACTGTACCAACAATAAGATTGTCATCGGGCTGACCGAGCGCTTGGCGTTGTTGACGTCGGTTATATGTTGGAGGGAGCGTTATAGGGGTAATACCATTCTCTATACAAACGATACGGTTAGCTGGGGCCACTTTGTAGCGTTGTAGAACCGCGCGTTCACTGGGTGAAACAGCAACAATACAGTCGCTTAGTTGAGCGGCAAGCTGCTCAAGCATCAGGTAAAATCGGCGTTTGAGTGGTGAAGAAAGACCCAGAAAATACAATCCATTGGGTGTATGGATGGTCTTAGGTGTTCCGACGATACGAGCTGCCAGACGACCTAAAAAGCCAGCTTTGGAACTATGGGTATGGACAATATCATAATGTCCTGATCGCATAATATGGATCAAACGTAGCAACGCATAGCCATCCTGATAGAGATGAATCTCGCGACTCATTGGCACTAAACAGACTGGAATGTGTGCTCGCGAGAGATCATGGACAAAACGATTGTCACCAAAAGTATCCCGTCGCGGAGAACAGGCAACCGTGATCTGCACATTTTGGCGATCAAGACCACATACTAATTCGTGTACGTGACGCCGAACGCCCGCTGTTGTTGCTTCAACAATATGAAGTACCCGCATATTTTCGTATGCTCAGGCCAGGAGCCAATAAGAATAGAATATGTGCTCAAGTGGTTGTTGGCTGAGACCGCGCGTATTATAGCACAGTTCTGAGATATGCCTGATTGTTATCAGAATGTGATATATATGCAACGTCTTTCCAACATGGACCTTTCGAGAAATCAGCTATAATTGGCATAGTATAGGATTGTTGCTGTGATGAGATAATAAAACAATGAATAACATACGTGTCTGCTTATGGATAGGTATTGTCACTCTCCTACTCACTGTCACAATGACAGCTGCTGAACCTCAGTCTTCTGCATCAGTGTACCTACCGCTGATTCAAACCCCGCCACCTCCGCCTAACCCCTTTGGCTTTGATCTTCGAACCTATAGCCCTGAAGAGTCACTCGAATATATTCGTGCTTTTCGTGGTGCTACTCCGCGCTGGTCTCGTGCAGGGGATGTCTTCTGGGCGCAGGTGGAACCAGTCCGGGGAGAAGGGTACAATTGGGATGCACTCAAACATATCGAAGAAAATGTTCGACGCCTTCGCGTCGAGGGTATTGAGCCAATTGTTATGGTCCGTCATACTCCAGAGTGGGCACAGGCTATTCCAGGGCGTGTGTGTAGCCCCATGAAACCGGAGTACATTGATGATTTTGTACGCTTTATGGAGGCTTTGACTGCTCGTTATGCCACCGGGCCACTTGAGATTGATTACTGGGAAATATGGAATGAACCCGACTATGCTGCCGATCAGGTGGCCGATATTCAGGGTGTCGGATGTTGGGCTAATCCTGCTGTCCCCGATAAAGGTGGCGCCTATTATGGTGAGGTGCTCAAACGTATTTATCCTGCTATGAAGCGCTCTAATCCACAGTCAGTTGTGTTAGCTGGAGCATTAGCATACTTCTGGCCCGATGATGAAGTGAGCCGCCCATTTTTGCGCGGTATCCTCGAATCTGGAGCTGGTAATTCATTCGATATGTTGAGTTATCACGCGTATGGGGCCGGGAGTTCGTCGGATCTGTTGGTGCTCAAAACATTTCGCATTCGTGAGTTGTTGGCAGAGTATGGTTTAGAAGATAAGCCGCTATTTGCAACGGAAATTGCCGCTACGTGTGCATCGAACGATAAAGCTAGCTGTGTTCCAAATTTTGATCACTGGTGGACCTACAGTCAGGCCAACTATGCCGCCCGCATTTACGCTGAAGTCATGGCTCTTGAGATTGAAGGAGCGCTGTGGTACACGTTTGTGAGTGAGAAACCTGGCTTTGCCTATAGTCATTTAATTGACAGGGAGGAAAAAACATTAACTCCGCGACCATCCTATTATGCATTTCGCAATTCTGCACGACTACTGCTTGGGGCTGAATATGATGGCACGCCAGTAACTATTCCACCACCAGACCAAGTGAGCGAGGTACAAATACGTACGTTCTATAAGCCTGTCAGTATGTTGCATGTGGTCTGGGTTCCTGAACTGCAAGAGAATTTCCCGCCACTTTATAAAATTCCTATCGAACCGCATCAGACCGCGATCTGTACCCATAAGCTCGACCAGAATCGACCACAAATTTACCCTTGTCATGTAGACCGTGGTATTGGTGTGGTGCCGATAGTAGTGAACGAACTACCACGGTATGTGGAGATTTTTGACCACCACACGACAGAAGAGGCACTTCAAATGGTTGCAGAACGAGTGTTGTCAGGCATACCTTAATCCTTTTGCTGTTGTTCCCACTTTGTGGACCAAGCAACGGCATGTTGAATGCCTTCTTTGAGCGGAGTTTGTGGCTGATACTCAAGCAGCTCTTGTGCGCGACTGATATCCGCAATATAGTGTGTGACTTCACCAACACGCTTTGACGGTTCAACTTTGATTTGTGGCGGCACACCAAGTGCCGCCGCAATATATTCTGCCATACTCACCAGACTATTTCCTTGTCCATATGCAAGATTAATGGTCTGGTTGGTCACTTTTCCAACCAACAATCGTTCAATACCAGCGGCAATACCTCCGACACAATCATCAATGTAAGTAAAGTCCAGGGTTTTTTCTTTGCCAAAGACGGTCACGGGCTTGTCTTCACTCATGGTGCGAATAAAAAGCGGAATAACCCGTTCCATGCGCTCGATGTCGTTATCGTAGCGACCATAGACATTTGAGAAGCGAAAGACAAGATATTGTACTCCGTAGCAGCGTGCATATGAGTACACAAGTGCTTCGCCCGCGACTTTACTAGCCGAATAAGGGCTTTCGGTGAACGAAAAGTCGGCCTGTTGCTCTTCGGTAATGTAGCGACGAATATCCCCATACACTTCACGAGAAGAAGCAAAGATGAGGGGGAGTTTATTGTGGCGACAATATTCGAGAACGTTAAATGTGAGTGTAATATTTTCCAGTGCTCGGTGAGGGTATTGAACCAACTCATGCACTTTTGCATTGGCAGCCAAGTGTACCACGATGTCGCATTTGGGATACGGCACTCGTCCGATGCCATGGGTAAAGTCGCGATAGGGTGCGGAAAGATCTTGCAGAAGGGTGGTGATGCGATCTGTCCAGGTATTCACACGCCAGTCTACTCCGAAAACCTCGTATCCCTGGTCAAGCAGGTGTAGTGCAAGATTTGTCCCAATCTGGCCACTTGATCCGGTAATAAGTACACGCATGGCTATCCTCCCTGGCTTAATCTGACATAACGAGCTATCCGTCGGGCATAGCCCTGTTGTCGTGCTGAGAGACGGTTGAAGACTTCACGTAGTATCGTTTTGGGGAGCAATTGCGGACGATGGTGGGCTATGAGAATCAGGTATTCGGTAAAAGCCCATAGCCATCTGTTGTCTTGTTTCAATGATGTTGGTGAACATACCCGGTATGCCCAGGCAACAAATCCTGGCTCATAGAGGTTGGGATGATTCAGGATGATTTGTGCGCGTAGGCCAAGATGTCGCCTATGACTGGTGGTTAACATGCTGTTATTGGTGCGCCGGTAACAAAAGAGCGGTTGAGCGATACGTTTTCCATACCATCCAGCTTCTGCAAGGCTTAACCAGAAATCCCAATCAGCCATCCCCGACATATCCCGAAACCCGCCGACCTGCTCCCACGCTTCTTTTCGGAAAAGCGCTGTGACGTTCATCTGGTTGTCAAAGCGCAATCGTTGGAGATCGTATTCGCCACCCGACCAGGTGTTTGTTTCTGCACCAAACATTTCTACACTGGTGTATACGAATCCCAGATGAGGGTTTGCTTCAAGTACTGTAACGGTCTGCTCAAGCATGGTTGGCTTGATAAGATCATCGGCATCAAGCGGTAGGATGTAGTGACCCCGTGCGATCCGAATACCTGCGTTACGAGTCGGCCCCAACCCCTGATTGGCATGACTCAACAGATAGATAGGATGATGATCGTAGTTTTGGATTAGCTGTTCAGCTATGTGAGTTGAGTCATCAGTGCTTCCATCATCAACGATAATGATCTCCCAATCGCGGTAGGTCTGTTTAATCACACTACCGACAGCTTCAGGAAGATATTGCCCGTGGTTGTAGCACGGAACAATAATGCTCACTGGCGGAATAGTTCTACTGTATGCTGTAGTATAGTGAGTATAAGTCATCAGGTGTTACTTATTTCGAAGGCATAATTGCGCGAATTTGCTCGATAACGATACGGCGAATCGCATACGCTTTGCGATCAAATATGCTTACCAACGTGCGTAATCCCTGCAATTTCCGCCGTAGTTCCCACAATGATGATTGACGTAGTGCCAATATAGCGCGTACAGGTGCGAGCCCACGTAATCGTGTTTCAAGTTGGTAATGTTCAATGGCCAGAACTGCCGCAGCATTGGCGCTGCCCTTTCCTATCGCCGGTTGAGGATTTGTATTGGCAAGGGTTGTTGCCTGATCGAATGATTGTTGCATACTATCGAGCATGTGGTCAAGTTGAAAGTCTCTGACAATACGTTTGCGTCCTGCCTGACTCATCTGCTGTCGTTTGAATGGGTTGCTGATTAGATCGTGGAGTGCAGTAACGTAGCAATCCTGCTCTGTATCGCTGTGGGGAATTAACACACCGCAATCTGGTGTTACCAATTCACGCTGACCGCCTACATCTGCAGCAATCGGTACGACGCCCATCGCCAATGCTTCGAATAGGATAAGGGCGATACCTTCCTGAGCCGATGGGAGCAGCAATATGTCGCTGGCTGCCAGTAGTTCGCGCACACGACTATGCGGAACCGCACCAATCATCCGAATGCGTTGCTCTAAGTTGTGTTGCTGAAGAAATTGGCTCATCCAGCGCCGATCTGTTCCATCACCGGCGATAACACACACAAAGCGGAGGTCAAGCTTTCGCAACACTTCGACGACAAGCCGCGGACGTTTTTGCGACACCAGTCGACCAGCAAACAGGATCAGTGGCATGTCTTCACCAATACCAAGCTCCTGACGCACTTTGTCGCGTATGGTAGTCTCTGGTTTCCAAAGGTTGGGATCAATGTTTGTGGTGCACACCTGAATCCTGGTTGCATCTGCTCCACGGTCAATCATCCAATCGCGGAGGTGTTGCGAACTTACGATGTGCAGGTCTAGCAACTCATTGTGGTCAATTCCGGCACGCGGTATACCCCCCTCACGCCAATGTTCTTCTTCCATGTGGAGGTAGTCCACAAAAGTTGTCTCAGGGCAATGGGCCCGCAGATAGGGGAGCAGTTGATATGCCAGCAAGCTGTTAGAAATCAGCACCGTTGTGATCTGGCGCGACTGAATCAGGTAATGCAGAAATCGTGGGTAGTCGGCTGGCTGCACAAAAGCTCCAACATTAAACACATCGCTGGTAATGCGTAACAACTCCTCCATCCATGTATGATCCACATTCCGCAACAGACAGACGCTTACTTTATCTCCTCTTGCGGTCAAACCGGCGGCGAGGTCAAGCACAAAGCGATCACTGCCGCCCATATGCATCCAGGGCATCAGGATGAGCACCCGTCGCTGGTCGGTTGAAGTCTGGACACAGTTGTTGAAAGGAAGCTCATGAGGAATAACACGATATGTGTCAAGGAGTGTTCCACCTATGCCTACTTTGGGAAGACCAGTCTGAAACAGCTCAGGGTAGTGCCGCTGCATGGTCTGGCGAAATGTTGCGAGGACAGATGCATTATTGCGAAAGGTCCATTGATACGATGTATATGCCTGTGGTGGTTTAGTCCGAAACCAGAGTAAATATTCGTGGATGTCGTGTCCCCAGTAACCGTGTGCTGCACAACGGAGCCAGAATTCATAGTCTTCAAGACCATCGAGACCTGGTTCTAGTTGGGCAAAACCACCTATGGTATCAAAAACCTCGCGTCGAACCATCACGAGCGGAACGACCATATTTTCATGCAGGAACGCGTATCGAGTGTCAAAGCCGCGTGGCCACGTATAATTGTGATGACCAAAGGTGATGTGCCATGTGGTAGCAAAGGCGCTCTCAGGCCGCGACACAAGCGTCCACGCAAGCTTTTCAAGGGCAGTTGGTGCAAGCAGGTCGTCACTATCGAGGAAAAAGAGTAGCGGTGCAGTGCTGGCAGCCACTCCTGCGTTGCGTGCAGCAGGCAACCCTTGATTGTCCTGATCGACGATGCGGATGCGGCTATCGGCATGGCGCAAGGGTAATAGTGTTTGGAGCGCAACCGGATCATCGGAGCCATCGTTCACAATAACCCATTCCCACTGTTGCAGCGATTGTGTCAGAACAGATTGAACAGTTTCCATGAATAATGGGCCGGTATTGTAGTATGGCGTGATAATGCTCACGGCTGGTGTCGTGAGCGATTGCGGATGGTATCCGTAACGTGGCAAGTCTGGGTCAAGTGGTGCCAATATGGGTAAGGTGCTCACGAGAAGGCCAACTCTTGGCTACGCAGGCGCTCCTGTTGATACCATGCAATAGTGGCACGTAACCCTTCCTCAAACGATGTCCGGGCCTGGAAACCAAAGAGTTGTTCCGCTTTGCTTGTATCAAGACAGCGTCGTGGCTGGCCATTCGGCTTGGTCGTATCAAACACCATCTGTCCCTCGAAACCAGTTTCCTGTGCAATCAGCAATGCCAGGTCTCGAATACTGATCTCCAAGCCAGAACCTATATTGATAGGCTCTGACCCATTGTAGTGTTCGGCTGCCAGCAAAATGCCTTCTGCACCATCCTCAGCATAGATGAATTCACGGGTTGGGGTGCCGTCACCCCAGATCACGATCTCATTGTTACCATTTTCCTTCGCATCAAAACACTTGCGAATGAGCGCAGGAATGACATGTGATGCTGTAGGATCAAAGTTGTCGAATGGCCCATAGAGATTGGTTGGCAACAGATGGATACTATTAAAGCCATATTGCTGACGATAGGCTTGCCCCTGTACGAGCAATGCACGTTTCGCGACACCGTATGGTGCGTTCGTCTCCTCAGGATAGCCATTCCACAGATCGATCTCCTGAAAGGGAACTGGTGTAATTTTAGGATACTCACACACAGTGCCAATGGTTACAAACTTTTTGACACCTGTTTGGTAGCCCTGTTCGATGAGATGCAGACCCATCAGCAGAGTATCGTGGAAGAACTCGGCGGGACGTTGTTGGTTGGCTCCAATCCCCCCGACGAGCGCTGCCAGATGAATCACCATATCTGGTTTTGTGTCGTTGTACAATCGAATAACGTGGTCAAGCTGACGTAAGTCATACTCGTGGCTACGGGGCACAAAGATGTGTTCACACCCACGCTTCTGGAGTGCATTCACCACATGTTGTCCTAGAAAGCCTGCACCGCCCGTTACGATGACACGGTGTGTTGACCAATCAATAGATGCCATAACGCAAATCCTTTGGTATGCACCACATGTTCTCTTGTCTGGAATGTCGTTTTCTCGAAGGGCATTATACCATCCCAACGACTCTCTCAAACAGTTTCTTTATCAGGTATGTTGTTGACGACGTTTCCGCAAGTTCTCGCCAAGTGGCACCAGCCACCAGGCTCCCTTGTCGACCATATGCCAGTACAGCTTTCGTAGCTGTTGTCGTCCCGAGATGCGTGTTGATGGACGACCATTCAACTCAGCGGTATCGCTTTTGGCGATAGTAATGCCCCGGTGGACGGCTGCCCGAATATCGTTTGATATGTATGTCTTTTGTGGGTTTTGTTGATGTAGCTTTTGTGCCTGAAGCAATAATGTGTGCATCCGCTGTCCCATGTCCTTGAGTTGAAAGTGGTCGATAATACGCTGGCGTGCCTGTCTCCCCATCTTTTGGCGTTGTGTAGGGTTTTGCAGGAGCTTGGTGAGCGCCTCAATATATGCCCTATGCTCATCGGTCTGGCGTGAAATCAGTACACCGCAATCGGGTGTCACGAGTTCTGACTGGCCGCCAACATCGGCACTAACAGGCACGACCTCCATGGCCATCGCTTCATAGATGCTAAGGGCGATACCTTCCATTTCTGAAGGAAGAAAAAGGATATCGCTCAGCGCCAGTAGTTCGCGAACATGTTGGTTTGGTACGGCTCCAAGCATCCGAATACGCTTTTTGAGACCATGCCAATGAATAAAATTCCGCATATAGCCTGCAAATAAACCATCGCCAGCGATGATAAAGTAGACATTCTGCGATTGTTTGATGATGTCGTGCATTACGTCCATGGCCAACCAGGGTTGTTTCTGTCGATCCAAACGGGCTGCGTACAGCACCACGGTAGCATCGTTGGGCACACCTAATGTATGACGTAATATTTGTTGATTAAACAGGTTGGGATTCCATTCATCTGGGTCAACATTGATTGTGCAAACTTCAATATGATGATTGCTATCGCTTTGTTTTTTCATCCAGCATTTCAAATGGTTTGATGCAACGATCTGTAGGTCGAGATTGGCAGCCTGGTCGATACTCAGACGAGGATACCCACCCTGTCGCCAGTTGGGTAGTTCGATATGATTGTAGTCGACAAAAGGTAGATGAGGGAGATTTATCCGTAGATAGGGTAGTAGGTGGTAGGCTATGCTACTGTGGGATATGAGCACACAATCAAATGGTTGTGACTGTGCAATGTGGAGCAAGTATGCAGGTTGTTCCTCTGGCGGATATTGGGCCAGATCGATTATTGCTTGGGTATATGGTTCAAAGGCTGCCTGCCAGGTATGTTCTACTGGTAGGGTGGTCACGATAGTGATGTGCCATCCAAAGGCGCGAAGACAGGTCACCATATCAAGGTTAAACTTATCCGCTCCACCAAGATTCAGCCATGGGTAGATACAGAGAAGATGGGGGGAATTCATCTAGCTACCTCAGAAATAATACTGGCAAAATTTTTCGCACGCACGCCCGTTGTATGATATAAGCAGGCGTTTTCGTATGCAGCCATTCCAAGAAGTTGGCGTGCTTCTGCATTATTGATCAGATACGTTAAATTTTCAGTCCATTCGTCAATAGTCATAGCCAGCATTCCCGTAGCACCATGAGAGATCGTATGATGATATGGATCGAGTCTTGAAGCGATGGTTGGTACTTTTACAATGGCAGCCTCAAGATATTTAATTGCACTTTTGGATCGACGATAAGGATTATCGATAAGTGGTGCAATATTGATATCGACCTGAGCGATGTGTTTGGGTAGATCTTGCCAATCTACAGCACCACATTGTTCAACACGTGTTGCATACGATGGATGCGAGAGCGGACCCATTAATGTAACATCTCCATAAATACGGAGTATGGTGTGTGGGTATGTGTCTAATATTGTGCAGAGCGCAGGACCTATACTGGCAAGATCTTCATTGTGAACCTGTGCGTAACCACTAAAATATCCAATAACAATTGCACCATCGCCAGAATGCTGTTTTACAGATGTCTGTTGTGCAAGATGGATCATTCTTTCTGATAGTGCATTATCGTTAACATAGGCAGGTTGCTGAAACGTTTGTTGTGCCTGTTGGGCAAGATAGGATGTAGAAAAGATGAAAGCGCTTGCCCAACGCATCATAGTCCGAATACGCTGATTGTTTTTAATGATGTCTGTTACTGTTTTTGAACTGTAGTGGCTATCTAAAAAATTGAATTCGCGTTCTTTCCTGTTCCACACAAAATCATCGCTATCAAAAATAATAGGAATATGTCGGAGCTTTGCGGCAATGCATAGCGGGAGAGTACGAGGGATGAATCCGAGACGATAGATATATAGCACATCGCACTCTATCAAATTATAGGCATCGTAAAGCTCATCAAACGCTGCCCCCTTTGCGATAAATCCGGCGATATGTGCTTGCTCTATATGGTGGTGAATGCGATAGCGTGTTGCTGCACCTAGTTCAGGGTACACAAAATGGATACGGATAGGAGTGTCAGGCTGGCGAGGGATAGGTGGTTTTGTAAGTTGAGGAAGGTTCCATAAAATTTCCAATCCACGTGTGCTTTTTCGATACAGTTGTTTTGTGAGGTATTGTGACATAGCAAGCTTTACAAACTATAGATGCATAGCATTATTACTATCAGGTTATTCTTCGTGCTTTTCATAAGCATGAACATCTGTATCTTTGGGGTTGCATATGTAATTGTAGATACGAGCTATTTGCTCATCCCAATTGGTATATTGACTATTGATAAGGTGATGTGCTGCAGTCGTAATACGTTGACGCAACGCCTGGTCTTCAAGTGCATGTGTAATTGTTTCAGCAATACACGTCGCGCTTGGTGGTGTAAGGAGACAGTTCTCCTCATTTTTCAGAAACCAGGTATTGGCATGATTCATATTTGATACGACAAGACAGCCACTGGCCATCAGCTCGAATGGTAGGTACGAGGGGTGTCGTGTAAACATCATTACCAATCCCACAGCGCATGTGCGATAGAGTTGTGCTGTTTCCTCATATGAGAGTAATCCTCTGTTCTCAACAATACCCTCTAACCCAAAATCTCTGGGTTGCCAATGTTGCCCTGCTGAAATAATTTGAATACGGTTACCAAAGTGATGTTTGAGTTGTCGCATCGCGACGGCGCCAAGTTCAAAACCGTTTCTTGGATAGTCAGGTCTGGCATAAAAAAAGACCCGGTAGGGCAAGGTTTTGTGTATAGGCATAAGTTTGTCGGTGTGCGGGTGAAAAAGATGAGTATCAACGCATGGATGAAAAGCCGTTGCTTTCCCTGCATACGTTTGTTCATATACCTGTTGAAGTGTGATGGTGTTTGTAAGGCCATAGAACCCAAAGCGATATGTAGCCTCTGCTTGGGCACTCATTGAGCCAGCCGGGAAAAAGAGTGGCTCAAAATCCTGTATAAAATAACACTTGCGCTGAGTATTATTGAATTTCAGTGTTGTATATGCTGTTGTCCAGGCTGAGGCGATACATACATCTGCCGATGGAATATGGTTAAAAGGACCATGTGTGTTGGTAATAATAGCCTGTGTGTCACTCAAGGCTGGAAAGGCTTGGTGAATTTGCTCAACGTAGTGTGTTGCTGTTGTTTCAGTCGAGTCTGTGATGATAACAAATGTGTTCTCCACAGCATACGTGGAAGCAAAACCAGCCGCAAAGCGTAAAATGGTATAGATACCACCATAATGAGCATGTTCAAAAGGAGGGAGAAACCAATGTACCCGCTTAACATCAACGTTTCCTGTATAGGACGTTACGAGGTGATTCTTCTGTAAATCATCGTGTGAGAAGTCATGCTTTTGGGCAAGATTCAAGGCTTGAGAAGCATACGTTTTTGTGCGAGTACGACGATGAACCTTAGATGGAAAAACTTTTTGCCCAACTTTTTGGGAGACACCTTTCCATCCCTCATGAACCAGAATGTGTTGAGTGCGCTGTATGAGCTTTCGTATGACGTGTGTTTGTTGACGCATGGAGACATATTTGTTCATGATGAGATTTCGTGTTTATCGACAAGCTGCGTTTCTTTTTGCCATTTTCCCTGCACCCATGAGATAAAAACAGCTACTAATTCGCCAAGGGTACTGACAATCCGAAAAAGCAAACTGGCAACGATTGCTACTGGAAGAGGGTAAACTTGCACAAGTAAGGCTGTCAAAACACCTTCACGAACACCTAGTCCGCTGGGTGTCAAAAAACTGAGGTAACCAATGACCCAGGCTAATGCAGCACTGCCTAGAAGGAGTGGTAGATCGGCTAATTGAATAGGTGTTAGGCCTGCTAGCACCACTGCAAGAGATACACCTGCACACACATTAGCAGCCACAAACACACTTAATATTTTCAAGAGTGTGCTGTATTGGTAGTTCCAGGCGATATCAGGGCGTTTGAGCCGTATGCTTATCCACGTAAGTAAAGCCCCAAAGATACGAGGGTGCATGCCTAAAAGCCCCATGGGTAAGAGTAACAAGGTTATGGTGATAGTTGAGCCCAATTGAGCGTTTGTCAAAAGCAATGACCACCCTGGCAATGTGAGAATTACAACAGCTAATGCCCCCAATATGGTAAGCATTTGTTCAATTGTTGCACTGGCTAAGACACGTGTTTTTGAAACACCTAGATGATTGGCTAACGCAACACGACTAAGGATATGCCAGATATTACCGGGCACATAACGTGTTACCATAGACATGAGCCAGATACGAGCACCTTTGTGTAGTGGAACAATTGCTTGGTGTTGCCCAACATGGACAAGGAGCAATGCCCAACCAATGGCGAGGCCTGCAAAATAAAGCGCCGCGAAAAAGGTTCCTAGCAGAAGTGAAAGAGGGGCAAACTGCCATGTGTGGTCTTGTAGCGTATCTATTTGCCCGGCTAAAAACCATCCCCACGCAACCACAACAACCAAGATAACAACAACACGAGCTACACGCTTTAGTGACGATGTACGAGCGTGTGTATTTGGTGTGAGGTTGGGCTCGGTCAGTTGTGAGCCACTCACATCGTCTGGCATAAGATTAATGTCCAGGGAAAACTTTGCTGCCGCTCAACAATATGTAATTGCTTGCTCACAAAACGTGCAAACCCTCTGGAAGACCAGTGATTAACGTGACCAGGATCGTTGCCGAGGGCTGCAACATTTTTGCCACGCAGAAAGTTTGCTCCTCGGAAGAATGGCTCGTTGGGCACACTCAATAGAAGCCATTGGCGACTCACGCGACAGAGTTCAGCCAATCCTTGTGTTGGATCATCAAGATGCTCAAGGACCTCCATACACACAACGAGATCAAAACGTGCATTTGGGAATGGGAGCGTGGGCAAACTACCAGAAGCAAAGTGCTTATTGGGATGGGTGTGTTGTGCCAGATGTAGGGCTCCCACACTGCTGTCCAGCCCCACGATATGGGCATTTCCGCGCTGCATAACATGTTGCATGCCAAAGCCTTCTCCGCATCCTGCATCGAGCACCGATTGTGCTTGTGTTCGATTGAACAGCTTTGCTGCTTTCTGATGAAAACGATCAATCAATAAGCGCTGTAGAGGGTTTGGGCTCGTATGCTTAGCGAGATTAGTACTTTCATATGTTGTTTTGTGCTTATTAGCTGTTTGTGTCGTCATGTGTATTCCCCAAAATACGGCGTATAACATAATCATCACTGGCACGATAGTTACTATGGCGTACCATTTCGCCAATGAAACCAGTAAAAATAAATTGTAATCCAGAAATGACTAGCAGTACGCCTAGTGTTAAGAGTGGTCTATCTCCAATGGGGCGATCTCCTACAAACCATAGAACGGTTAGATAGAAACATACCAGAACGCCAAGCATCGCCAGTAGTGTTCCCAGCATACCGAACAACCGTAATGGTTGGCGGAGATAACTGGTTAGGAAAAGTACCTGTAAAAAGTCCAGATATCCATTGCCAAGCCTTTTGGTGCCAAATTTGGATTTACCAAAACGGCGGGGCTGATGTTTGACTGCTACCTCGCCGACACGAAAACCGCGTTGCTTGACAAGAACTGGAATGAAACGATGTTGTTCGCCGTAGAGATCAAGGTGGCGCACAACATCGCGGGTGTACGCTTTGAAGCCACAGTTGAAATCATGAAGTTGTACACCAGTCATACGGGATACAACGGCGTTGAAAATACGTGATGGAAGTGTTTTAGATCGTGGGTCATTCCGTTGCTTTCGCCAGGCCGAGACTAGGTCGTAACCTTGATCGAGTTGTTCGAGCAAGCGAAACATATCACCTGGATCTTCTTGCATATCTGCATCAATAGTGATGATTTTTGCACCACGGCTCAATTGAAAGCCGGCGTGTAAAGCTGCGGTTTTGCCAAAATTGCGGCGGAACTGAATGACCCGCACCCGTGCATCGTCACGTTGGAGGTCGGCACAGACATCAAAACTGCGATCACTACTGCCATCATCAACAAAAATAAGTTCGTAACTATCCTGGTAAGCTGTAGGACCGGTATTCAGTACTTCCAGGACTCGTTGATACAAAGGGCGCACATTGTCTTCTTCGTTAAAAACCGGCACTACAACCGACAGGGCCAGGGGGATGGGTGCTTTCTGGATGTTATAAAATGACGTATCATATTCAAGAGTCGGAGATTCGGCCATATGCAACCTTTCTTCCTATGTATAGAAACACCCAGTAGATGCGTTTCTGTCCTAGCTTTTCCACAATCTATTTTACTTCATGTAAGAGCTGTTTTTGCTCAAGGTATAGCGTATAGTTGGTTTCTCAACAGCCGTGCAGTGCTACATCACTGTGTTCAATCGTGCTACCATCCGTTGTGCTACTGCTTGTGATCCATAAAAACGGTGAATGTCTTTTGCTGCCTGTGCTCCTTTACGTTTTGCCGTTGTTGGATCAGCAAGTATATCTTGCATCATTTCAGCAGCATGGTCAATATTGGGGTCTGCCCACTCATCTCCTGATTGGTATGGGCCATAATCCTTATCGATGGCAACTATATCATACCCTACCGGATAACTGTTTGATGGTGTCATAAAATCTGCATTACCGGAATAGGCAGTAGCAACAACAGGCTTCCCAAGTGCCATAGCTTCTGCGAGGGTGAGCCCAAAGCCTTCACTCCGATGGAGCGATACATAGGCATCACAGTTTTCAAATAAGCCTGTCAACTCTGTACGATTGAAGTATCGATCTATTAATATACCATCGACAGAAGCTATGGCTTGAGAGAGACGTTTACCTTCTTCAGAGTCAGCATCAAGGTTAGTTACTTTGATCACTAGTGCAGTGCGATCAAAGTTGGGGGCAAAAGCACGCTTGTATGCTTCAATCAAACCGTATGGATTCTTTCTTTGTGGAAAACTTAACAGATCGAAGCTAAATAAGAAGAGAAAACGATCTTCAGGTAACGCTAGTTCTCGACGACGCATTCCAGAAGGTATAAAGGCGTTGATTGATAGATGCACATTCACGATGGGAATAGGTGAAACTGCTGAAAGGGTTTTTTGCACAAAATTACTATCAACCCAGATTTCATCGAAATATGCAAAACGATCATGCCATTGCTTAGGGAAATTAGCCGTCTCCCAGTGCCAAAAGCCAATATTATAGCGATTGGTAAAGAAGTTCACGCCAAGTTGCTTTACTACTGATGGAACCATATCGGCATTGACACAAACTAGGTTGACCTGATATCGATCCCCTTTCGGCAAGTGCAAAACAGAATCGTCAGTTGCACGGGCCCAATTGGCATTTGACAGATCTACATAACTGACAGGAAAATCGATAGCTCTTAATGCACGTAGTATAGAGCGAGGAACTTCTCCCATACCAGTTTCTATCTGCATGTAGCCAATGACATTGACCCCTAGCGTAGATTTCTGTAGCCACTTCCGTTTATGCCTGTGTGGTCTACGTAATAACTCTCTGTAAGGGTTTCGATGGTTGAGCAGGAAATGGGCCAATCGTATAGGGAATAGTCGTTTCCACAATCTATTTCCCTTGATGCTTTTTACTATAATGTCTAGCGATTTAGCAACCCTGATCATTACATTATCTGAAACACATTATCTTTATCGGCTTTTGATGTTATTTCTTTTTGAGCCACACAAGCGCCGTATTTACTGTTTCTGGCCTTTCCTTTGCTTCTTCTTCTTCGATGATCGGATTGAAGACGGAAGCGAAGATAGGATTTGCCCAATCCCATTTTAATCGTTCTTCTGGTGTTAGGCTTACCCAGAAATGGATGAAATGAGTATTCTGATACCGCTGATCTGGTGTTGTCTGTGCAAGAAACTGAACCCGCATGGTTTCAAGCTTAGGATGGTACAAGAGACGTTCTTTCAACGCTTCAGGTGTATAGAGACGATAGGAATACCCAAAGTTGGCATCTCCGGTGGGGGATTCATGAAACGGTCCGCCATTGCTCATTGGAACGGTAAGAATCGCATGACCTCCAGGTTTAAGGACGCGGGCAATCGACTCGATGGCCATCGCATCTCCGTGACCATCGCTTGAGAACATATGCTCGACAGAACTAATACTAATCACTTTATCTACAGATTCTTCTGCAAATGAGAGGTTGGTTGCATCTCCTGCCTGAAACGTTAGGGTGAGCTTCTTCCCTGTGGCCTGTTCAACTTTTTTCTGTTGTGCTTCGAGGGCTGGCCATACCTGAGGATTCAGATCGATCCCTATTATTTGGGCTCCAAGATAAGCTAAATAGAGGCTGAAAATATTCTGCTCACATCCCAGATCCAGGATAGTTTCTCCGGGCTGAATAAGAGGTATGGTCTCGGAGGCGCCTTTTATAGACTGCAGTGCGTTTACGGAAAACAGATACTCACCATAACGAATAAGATACGGATCATATCTAGCGATAAACGAATTAAGCCCAAAGACGTGTGTTTCAAATGAAAGAAAATCATTAAACGGATTCTGATTTACCATGTTATATCTAACCTCTAAATACTATAGATAATATCAACTGTGGGTACTCTTTATTAAGCGACGTAATAGATATTGTCGTATTCGTTCTTGAACTGCTCCAAACCCCTCAGTACGGAAAAGTTTTGCCATACGTACTATTCTCCCTTGCCATATGCGTATACGATTGGTGTTGTTAGATGTACCTTGTGTGTGTTGTGGTGTAGGTACTGCGTGCTCTTGAGCTGGTTGAGTATCAGTAACAAACTGTTCAAGCTTTTGTCTTCTGGGAGGTAGTTGTAGTAGCTGCTGATAAAAATCCCATGTTGTGCTGGCAACTTTACGCCACGTAAATTTAGTAGCACGATTCTGGATGGCTGCTACTTGTCGTTGTGCAATGTTCCTATCTGAAATCATTGACCATAATATGTCAACATTTTCTGAAGGATTCAGTGTTTCTAAGTATTGTACTTGATCGCCCAAAACCTCATTGAGTGATGTAACACGTGCTGTGAGTGTGGGTGTATTAGCTACAGCAGCTTCGAATGGTACGAGCCCAAAACCTTCATAGTTCGAGGGATAGAGCACTACTGCTGCATGTTTGAACAACCACTGTTTTTCATCTTCGCTTACTGCACCAATGTAGTGTGTGCGTTTCTGTAATTCAATGTTATTTAGTCTTTCAATAGCCTCTTCAGCAGCTGACCCACCATTTGCAACGTTCGGTCCTGCAATAACAAGTTGTCCATGCCATTGATAGGTCTGTATTAGGGCTTGAAAGAGTTGCAAGGCATAGACACGGCTTTTGTGCCGGAAGTTGGTCCCAAAGACTAAAATAAAAGGCGTATCTTGAAAGGGCTCACTGTCGCTTGGTCGTTTAGCTGTGCCAGTATACAGTTTGTGATCAATACCCACATAAGAAACGGTTGTTCGTTCAGCATCGATACACAGGCCTTGATGTTGTGCATCTTGGGCTGCATCTTCACTAATAAACATGACCCCATCTACAGATGCAAATGTATGGTGAGATAGTTGTCGGTATGCCATCCAGTCTTCTGCGGTGCTTGCATAACTAGGATTTGCCAAAGCGATGCAGTCAAGGTGTGATATAACAACACGTCGTGCCACCTGTTGTAATAACTCAAGATCCTGTTTTGTTCGTACTTGGAAAGGGCGATGGATAAGATCGAATATTGGTTGTGAGTGTTGTTTGACCTCTGTAATTGAATAAATCCGGTCAACAAATGTATCAATGCCAAGGAGGTTCTTCAGTGAAAGATTATCAGCTACGATGACAGACAAGCTCGCAGTATTTTTAAGCATTTTTGAGAGCTCATGGATTAATTCGAGTGTAAGAACTTGTGTGCCTGTTGTTGAGCCATCTATGTAGGTAGCATCGATAGCGATATGATAACCTATCAAAGCTCCCTTAGCACGTTCAACAGCAAGGGCTAACGGATTGTATGCATCATTTTGTATTTGGGTAACCCATTTATGATACCAAGGGTAACGTTCAGCCACAATACGCTCATGTTCTTGTTGAATATGCCGTTTTTGCTCTTCACCACGTGCATTGAATGAACGTGAGCCTTTGTGGAAGACAAAAAGATTATCAGCTACTACGTGGCACAATCCTGCCATTATTGCACGTTGCGAAAAGTCTACTTCTTCCCCATAGCCTGGTGCGAAGATTTCATCAAAATAGCCAACTCGATCTAATGCTGAACGCTTGAAATAAGTACAGTGTCCAATAGCAGTAGGAATGATTGGATAAAGTTGTAGAGAGGCTTCTTGAATAATCTGATCGGCTTGTGTTGTTGTCATACCATTGACAATGTAATGGATTGGATTGTTTCGATATGGTATGGACAGAATTGTTCCATTGTTTGTCAGGGGGGTGGCAGTTGCTATGGTTGTTCGATAGTATGCAGCATTTTGTAGACGTTCTAGCCAATTAGGAGGAACTACTACATCACTATTAACAATAATAACATCACGAGGTGAGCTGACGTGAAACGCTACATTCATCGTACCAACAAATCCGCTGTTTATCGCTTTCCGTGCATAGATGAAACCACAACTATCCGATAGGGGCTCTACGACTTCTTGAATTCGATTATCGGTACTTGCATCATCTAGAACCAGCAATGGTACATCTTTTGAGGTATTAGATACCAAACTGTCAATACATTCCACTACATCTTCATACGCATTAAAAACAGGCACCACAATAACAGGTGCTGATACTGGAAAAGCTGCTAGTTTCTCTGTGATATAGGTATTTAGATCTCCATTATTTACTCTATTAGTTGATCTGTCGATCTCTTTCATAAGATTCATAAAACCCCTCGTGACCCTAATAAATAGTATCAATTATGGACGTCGTAGTGGTATGAGTGCTTTTACACGATTCAGATAGAAACGAACTTTTCGTGCGAAACGAGCTGAACGAGAATTTCGAAGATTTTCGATGGTATTATGCTGTTCTGCTGCTTTCGTCTGTAGCTCTGCAATGATCTGGTCTTGCCTATTCAGATGCACAATCATATCATCCACTGTATGGTCACGTTCGGCAAGGCGGGTGGTCAGGTGCGAAATGGTCTGGTCGCGTTCGGTGACGGAGGCCGTTGTACTAACAACGACTTGGTCACGTTCGGCAAGGCGGGTGGTCAGGTGCGAAATGGTCTGGTCGCGTTCACTCACAATATTGTTAAGATGAGCCGCCTTATGTTCAAGTCGATTCTGAGTATCGTGAAATTGATGTCGTAGTTGTTCAATTTTATAGGTACTTAAAACATCATGTTGCCCGGTAATTTGCAGTAAGTCTGCGAAGTGCATCTGATGTTTTTCTGCGATCTTTTGCACAATTTCGGGTAATGAAAACACCCGATACAGCGTATCTATTCCAAAATATTGGTACGCTACATGATCTTGCTGTAGTGCAAGGCGAGCTATATAATATGGGACAAGTTCTGTATCAAATATATCATTTTCATCCGATGTGAGAAAAATCTCTCGGAAATGGTTCGTTATCTGCGAACTAAGGTAGTTCTTGAGAATTTGAGCAATCTCAACTCCCGACCTCTTGATAACCTCTGGTCGATAACCACTGGCATTGGTCTCATCACGATGAATACGAAACCGTACCAGATTTTCAGGGATAATATGAATATCATACATAGCACACAATCGAATCCAGAAATCTAAGTCCGGAACATGGGCAAGACGTTCATCGTATAAACCTACATTGTCGTAGCATTCTTTACGTATAAGAACACTAGGATGACACAAACAATTTCCCTGAAAGAAAAAACGTTTGAGCCAGGCAAAGCGGGTTCTATTTTCTTGGACAAACACACGTTTATAAAAATGTCCTTCATCTTCAACTTCATGGTTATTTTCATCGATGATTGTGGCATAACTAAACACGGCACCAATATCAGGATGTTCATCCAAGAAAGAAACTTGTTGCGCTAGTTTGTCTGGCAGAAATTCATCATCAGAATTGAGCACCGCAATAAATTCACCACTGGCATGTTTAATGCAATGATTCATTGCGGTGCTGGCACCACGGTTGGTATGAAAACAGGTAAGCTGTATGCGCGGATCTGAAAACTCTTTGATGATACTGATTGATCTATCGTTTGAGCCATCATCGGTGATTAAGATCTCCATATCTTGATAGGTTTGATTAAGCGCACTTTGAATAGCACGATCAATAAAACGATCATGGTTGTATGAAGGTATTACAATAGAAATTCGTGGCATAGTATGTTGTATTAGTTCCGCATTTCAAGCAAAATAGTGCAAATTTTTTCAATATCAGCAACATTGAGTTCTCCATACAGTGGCAATGAAAGCACTTGTTTGGAAATGGCGGTTGCTACCGGCAAGTTCTCACTGGCTGAAGATGGTAAATGTCTATAGCATGTATAATTGCTACATAAAGGATAAAAATATTTT
>JBCDFA010000075.1:0-24972 GCA_039178835.1 Chloroflexota bacterium | reverse complement strand
TGAGAACCACATAGAGATTCGCAAACTTGTGACCAATCAAGCCATTGTTGATACAGTAATCGCAGTTGACCCAAAAACAGTTCTGGATATCGGCTGTGGGGAAGGCTGGCTGGCACGCGAACTATCAACGCACGGCATACACGTGCTGGGGCTGGATGTTGTTCCTGAACTCGTGGAACAGGCGACCAAAGCTGGTAGTGGCAGGTTTGAGGTTATGCAGTACGAAGAGCTTGCTGCCGGGAAGCTTACCGAACGTTTTGATAGTGCCGTGTGCAATTTTTCGCTGCTGGGGAAAGAGTCCGTCGACGGAATTTTCAATATAATGCCCAAACTGCTACACACAAGTGGCTCCTTTATAGTCCAGACTCTGCACCCGGTCATGAGTTGTGGCGACCATGCCTATCAGGACGGATGGCGCGAGGGATCGTGGCAGGGATTCAGCAGCGATTTTACCGACCCTGCACCGTGGTATTTTCGGACTATCGCAACATGGGTTACTATGTTCCGTGAAAATCATTTTGAACTCACCAAAATACGAGAACCAGTAAACCCACATACAGGCAAGCCAGCCTCTATTATTCTCGTCGGTCGCTTGATGAGTTAGCAAACTATCCAAAACGATGCGATGTAACTCAACCTATTTCAGGAAGGAGCTTTGAGATGCGTGTTGCTGCAATCTACGACATCCATGGAAACTTGCCGGCACTGGAAGCAGTATCGCAAGAGATTAGTAACGAAGCGGTAGACGCTATCGCCGTTGGGGGCGATGTCGTGGCGGGGCCGCTGCCATCTGAAACACTCACATGTTTGCAGCACGTCGATATACCCATACACTTTATTCACGGGAATGCCGAGTCCGAACTGTTGCGATATTTGGAAAATGGAGAGCCAGGCGGTCTGTCGGAACGAGCCAACAACGAAGCACGCTGGGTGGCCCAAACCCTCACATCGGAACATCAACAGTTTGTATCACAGTGGTCAATGACACTGGAATTAGACGTAGATGGTCTTGGCACGGTGCTCTTTTGCCATGCCACACCGAGCAACGATATTGATGTGTTTACCCGCCTGACACCGGAGGAAAAGCTGTTACCAATCTTCGAGCATCTCAATGTATCGCTAGTTGTGTGTGGCCACACGCATATGCAGTTTGATCGAACTATTGCAGGCGTTCGGGTGGTCAACGCGGGAAGTGTAGGAATGCCCTTTGGGAGAACCGGCGCTGACTGGCTGATGATTGAAACAGATGTTATATTTCGCCATACTGATTATGATGCGATGGACGCCGCTGAGCGCATTCGACAGTCTGGCTACCCAAGTGCTGAGGAGTTTGCAACCAACAATGTCTTGCAAGCACCAACTGAAGAGATAGCGCTACAGATGCTCTCGCAGATAGAAGCACGACAAGCCGGGCAGGGATAGCACAGAGGATCCTATGATCAAACCACCGAAACTTGAACCCGGCGATACGGTTGCAACGATTGCACTTTCCTCGGGAATGGCCCAGCAATTCCCACATCGTTACCTGGCCGGAAAACAGCAGTTACAGGACACCTTTGGCATGCATGTGATCGAAAGTCGTTACGCATTGAAAGATGATAAGTGGCTGGCCCGTAATCCACAGGCACGGGCAGAGGATCTGATGGAAACCTTTGCCAATCCATCGATTAAAGCCATTATCTCAACGATTGGCGGTGACGACTCGATCCGTATGCTCCCATATCTCGATCTGAACGTCATCCGTGACAACCCCAAAGTCTTTATGGGCTATTCAGACACCACGATCTCGCACTTCGCGTGTCTCAAAGCAGGGCTGGTCTCGTTCTATGGTCCAGCTATCTTGGCGGGTTTTGCTGAGAATGGGGGCATCTTTCCATACACTGAAAGCTCACTGCGCAACACCCTCTTTTCGAGTGATCCAATTGGTCAAGTCTTACCTAACACGGATGGCTGGACGGTAGAATTCCTGGATTGGAGCAAACCTAAGCTACAAACACAACGACGAACCCTCCAACCAACATCAGGATGGCGCTGGCTTCAGGGTCAAGGAGTGGTTTCTGGTCCACTGATTGGTGGCTGTGTAGAGGTATTGGATTGGCTGCGTGGCACCGACTTCTGGCCAGATCGGGCAGCGTGGCAGAATGCGATCCTGTTCATGGAAACCTCAGAAGAGGCACCATCACCAGCCTATGTCATACAGGTGTTACGGGCGTTCGCCGCCATTGGTGTGATCCATAAGCTGAATGGTATTCTGTTTGGCCGACCCGGTGGTAATATTCCTGAGGAACAGTATCGCGCATATGACTCAGCCTTGCAGCAGGTAGTCAACGAAGAGTGTGGCCTCACCGATCTCCCCATTGTTACGAATATGGATTTCGGTCATACAGATCCAATGATGGTGTTGCCCTATGGCATTCAGGCACAACTTGACTGTCATCAACAAACACTAACAATTCTCGAAGGTGCGGTGGTTGAGTGCTGATATGGCACAGTTTTATCGTAAGCAATGAGGAGCATGCCTTTTGCTGCCAGATAAAGAGATTTTACATACTATCGAGCAGGCTGCATACACGTTCGTTGAGCGGGCCAATCAGATGGTGTATGACCAGTATGGCAGTAGTGTTGAGGTTACGTTCAAAGACATCCATGGTGCTGATCCGGTAACAGAGCTTGACCGTACCATCGAACAGTTGCTTGTTACGACTGTTGCTGAACAGTTTCCTGACCACGCAGTGCTTGGCGAGGAAAGCAGCGATGTTGCGCAGATGCCAGAATGGCTCTGGGTGATCGATCCGATTGATGGAACACGCAATTTCACCAACCACATTCCGCTCTTTGCTGTCTCCGTTGGCGTGTTGCATTATGGTCGACCAGTGGTGGGTGTGATCGGGCTACCTGCTGCTGACACAATCCTGCATGCCCATGCTGGTGGCGGTGCCTATCACAATCAAGACCACTTACCAACGCTAACATCGACCGAGCTACATCCAGGGTTGCTCGGTGTGCAGGACCGTGATTTCTGGAGAGACTGGGGCGCAGACCTAGAGCTTCAGGGCTATCTGGGCGAGTCGCGCTGGCTCGGCTCAACAGCCTATGAGTTTGCAATGATAACAACCGGCACATTCCATTTTGGCCTGTTTGCCCAGATAGCCCTCTGGGATGTGGCTGCTGGAATTACATTGGTCCAGGAAGCAGGTGGGCAGGTGCTGTATTATGACCACCAGCAGGCAGTCTGGAAGCCATTCGAGCGTTTCACGGTAGAGGCACCACTACGAGAGTGGGCAGTACCACTCATCGTTGGAACTGTGCCTACCCTTGCTACTCTGGCTGCGTGTCTGCGCCCAGGGACAAAAGCATCTGAACACTGATGGAGTGAGGTAGTGTTCGTTTGATAATCAAAAACAAATACACGACTGAGAGAAATACCAAACCATGAGGATTTTAGTCACAGGGAGCGCCGGACATCTTGGTGAAGCGTTGGTCCGCACCCTGCAAAACGAAGACCACGAGATTATCAATACTGATCTGATTAGCTCAAACTTCACCAACAGCGTCGGCTCGATCATTGACCGAGAGCATGTGAAACGCTGTATGGAAGGCGTGCAGGCTGTGCTCCACACCGCGACGCTCCACAAACCACACGTGGTGACGCATAGTTACCAGGAGTTTGTTGATACGAACATAACTGGCACCCTGAATCTGCTAGAAGAAGCGGTGGCTGAAGGGGTCGAGGCATTTATTTTCACCAGCACAACCAGCACTTTTGGTGATGCACTGACACCGTCTGATGGAGCACCCGCCGCATGGATCACTGAGGACGTTGTTCCTGTTCCAAAAAACATCTATGGCGTCACGAAGGTCGCAGCCGAGAACCTCTGTCAATTGTTCTATCGCAAGCATCGGCTGCCCTGTCTGGTCTTGCGAACGTCGCGCTTCTTCCCCGAAGAAGATGACCAGAAGCAGATGCGGGAGGCATATGAGGATGCGAATATCAAGACCAATGAGTTTCTATATCGTCGGGTAGACATTTCAGATGTGGTGAGTGCTCATATTCTGGGGATGCAAAAGGCATCGACTATTGGTTTTGGTCGCTACATCATCAGTGCTACGACACCCTTTACTGAGAACGATCTGCACGGCTTACGGACTGATGCACCGTCTGTTCTCAAACAGCGCATTGCCCACTATGAAGAGGATTATGCACGACGTGGGTGGAAAATGTTTCCGAGCATTGATCGGGTGTATGTGAATGAACGGGCACGGAATGAGTTGGGATGGCAACCACAGTATACCTTCGAGACGATACTTGAGCGATTGAAGGCAGATCAGGACCTGATGAGTCCGCTGGCGCGGGCGGTTGGCGCAAAAGGGTATCACGCGACGCAATTTGCCGAGGGGCCTTATCCGGTGGAGTGAACACACATCGTTTGGTATCAGGGCTGTTTTCTTACGGCATAATAATGAGTGATTGTGTATAATGGTATATGCCGATGTACATCTGTCCAGAATATCGCAACCGTGTTGTATTACGTCGAGATATGCGAACGGCTACGGCTGTGTGACACATAGAGATATTGGTCGGCCTATTTATTGATTAATCGGCTTACTTTTTTCGAGTCCTATCATTGTGCAAACTCCCAACAATTGAAATCGAATCTTTTCAGCAATTACTTCAACGAATCGAGGGAACTTATCTCGATGTTGTTTGGGATGTTCGGTGTGATATTGGCCCCGAATGGATTGGCGGCAGGAGGGAGATTAGGCTTTCAATTGATGGAAGACCAATCGCCGACTCAGAATTCTGTGACCGCCTAAAATCAGCCATTGTTTCCGCTGCAGCAATCCCACTAGAGACTACCAACACGGTTATCTCTGGCGAGGGTGAAATCACTCTGGTAGGAGATAGGCTGGAATTAGAATTTGAGTGGTTTGAGGCAGAGCCGTATGATTACCCATGTGATCAGGGGGGCGGCACTGTTGAGATTGTTATTCCCAACGAAAAATCCGAAAACACCTGATAATGATGCAATGAACGCAAAGCTGTGAAACCGAGTAATCTTGAAGAAACAGGCCTAACAGTGGGGTAGACACGACATCTGCGACAACGTAACTACGCACCACAGACGGGATTGGTCAGCAGACCGACGTGACTTATCTCGCTGTTGCGCGACTGGAGGGAGTATGAAGATCACGGATTATTCATTCACAAATAACGATACTGAATACCAACTCATCAAGGAACTGTTGCTAGAAGTTGAAACCTACCCTGATATTGATAATAACTGGGAACCTGGCCGAATGGATTATTGGCGTTACAATGTCCATGCCGAAAAGGAGGTAGATTTTTTTCAGACCAACGCTCGCTATTGGAAAACTGAAACAGACCAGGTTGTGGGTTTATTCATCTCTGAATACGGCAGAGATGATTTCTTCATTGTGGTGCATCCAAGTTTCTGGTCACTGTTCCCTGAAGTATTGAATTGGGGGCTTGCATTCTGGGCACAAGGAAAGACCAAGATCAGCACTGCCGTCTTCACTTATGGCCAAACAAAAATTGAACAATTGATGGCTGCTGGCTTTTATGAGGACGGTCATGAGGAAAATGTTAGAACGTACGCCCTGGAACAATATAATTTCTCCTACAATCTGGAGCCAGGGTTCAGATTAATGCGTTTTTCAGACTATGGGCATTATGAGAGCCGGGTCAAGCTGGTGCACAATGCCTTTGACAATCCCACTTTCTCTGAGGCCCGTTTACGTTCGCTTCAAAGTTCCCCCGGCTATCAGGCGGATTTGGATTTGGTGATTGTGAACCCCCAGGGCGAGAGCGTCGCATACTGTATGGGGTGGGTTGAAGAACATAATCCCAAGTCTGGGTACATCGAGCCGATGGGTGTTCATACAGATTACAGAAGAAATGGCTTTGGGAAAGCCCTAGCCAAAGAGTGTTTCAAACGACTTTACAGTATAGGTGTCGAAAGTGCGTGGATTGCCTCCAATGCAGAACCGAATATCTCTAACTTTCTATATGAGTCATTGAAACCAGTGAGCGTCAAACGGTCGTTTAGATACTCCCTAAATCTTATGGATTGAGTCGTGTGTTCACAGACTCTCATATATCCCTGATCAATCAAGCAAACAGCAAATCTAAAAGGAGTTCATACCATGCCACTTACTCGAATCTCAGCACCTAAACACCTTCCTTTTGAGATGGTAAAATCTCTTGCGGAGGCTGCACAAGATGCGCTCGTTACTACCTGCAACGTGCCGCCAAAAGATTTGTTTCAGCTTATCTTGCGTTTTGAAACTGAAGAAATGATTCTTGATCCAACTTTTGGCGGTGTAAACCGCTCTCAAGACGCATGTATCATTGAAATAATATTCTTGCAGGGACGCACTGATGACCAAAAGCGACATCTTTTTCGACACATCGCAGACAGTGGCGTTGCTGCAGGGTTTCGTGCAGACGACATCATGATTGCACTCACCGAAAACTCGTACATGGATTGGTCACTCGGGCTGGGTGTAGCATATGCGGATCATGTGCGTGAATCGAAGAACGAAACATAACTACGCACTATGGGGGTGTGACCGGTGCCCTCCGCATCTCTTGCGGAGGGCACCGCTGATGAATAAAACAGAATGTCTCATCCAGGCTATGCGAGTTTCTTCGGTGCTGCGTGCATGGTTGTTTTCCCACAGTATTGCAACACGTAATTATGTACGTCGGCGTATGTCAACGTACATCTGTCGAAAATATCACAATAGTCTTGTATCAAGATATGATGCAGGAATCACGGGACCGGAGATGATGTAACACATGGGGATCTGAGAATAAGTTCATAGGTGATAATCTGTGATGCACCTAGCAATTCGCATGAAGAGACCGCAACCACCTACAATAACGTAACTTGCACCGATTGCCACAGTTAGGTATGCTCGTTACAGTCACTGGGGCCAAGGTTGTGGCCCCTCACTTCTGACGTTATATGCTAATTATTGAAATTAAAAGCACAAAATATCAAAGCCAGTGAATTTCTGTATCGTCGGGTGGACATTTCAGATGTGGTGAGTGCTCATATTCTGGGGATGCACAAAGCCTCTACAATTGGTTTTGTGCGCTACATCATCAGTGCTACGACGCCCTTTACTCACAGTGATCTGTCTAACTTGCGTACTGATGCGCCGTCTTTTCTCAAACAGCGCATTGCCCACTATGAAGGGGAGTGTGCACGTCGTGGATGGAAGATGTTTGCGGGCATTGATCGGGTATACGTAAATGGACGGGCGCGGAATGATTTGGTATGGCAGCCGCAGTATACCTTTGAGACGATACTTGAGCGATTGAAAGCAGATCAGGGCCTCCTGAGTCCGCTGGCCCATGCGGTTGGTGCAAAAGGGTATCACGCAACGCAATTTGCCGAGGGGCCTTATCCGGTGGAGTGAACACACATCGTTTGGTATCAGGGCTGTTTTCTTACGGCATAATAATGCGTGATTGTGTATAATGGTATATACCGATGTACATCTGTCTAGAATATCGCAATCGTGTTGTATTACGTCGAGATATGCGAACGGCTACGGCTGTGTGACACATAGGGATAGCGAGATTGTGGTCGGGCTATTTACCAGTTGGGACGTCTAATCTATATTTTCATAAAACATATGAGTAGCAAACCAGGAGTCAGATACAAATAATGAATACTGAGAACTGGAACTTACTCACCGTTGAGTATTTTATTGTGACACCAATTAAGGGCAACTTTTGTAATAGCGCTGTCACATTCAACCGTTTGTTATCCTCAGATGCAGATATTCAAATTACAGAGGAGCACCTATCCTACAAGAAGTTATCCGTTCAATATGAATTACAAGTCGGTGAAGTCGAAGAGCAAAGTCAAAGGTTTTTTCATATTCGGTTACGTTGCAATGAAGTGAGTCGCATCGATGAATTTGTATCTTTGTTGCGATCAGTACGAACAATGGCCTACAAAACGGAGGGAAAACTATTCGTTTTATGGGATGACATTTCACTTTTCTATGCTAGTCGTGCGTATCCAATAATTCACGAGCTAGAAAACCTTATGCGAAAACTCATAACCAAGTTCATGTTTACTCGACTTGGAATGGATTGGGGTGACACAGCTATACCAAAAGAACTTCGTGCAACAGTTGAACGGAGTCGTCGAAAACAAAATTCAGTAGTTGGCATACTCCACGAAACAGATTTCATTCATTTGGCTAACGTACTTTTTGATGAATATCAAATCCCATTCGACGGTGAAAAACTTTTATATAGAAGACTGAAAAGCATAGATAGATTAGAAGACCTTGATCTTAGTCAAATGCAGTCTTTAATTCCACGGTCAAATTGGTCCCGATACTTCTCACAAGTTGTCGATTGTGATGATGATTACCTGTCCAAACGTTGGAAACGCCTTTACGAATTGAGAAATCTGGTTGCACACAACAATTCTCTAAATAAACAAGAATTCGATGAAATAAATCAACTTGCATCCGAGATTCGACAACCGATTGAGTCAGCTATTAACAAGATTGATAATATTGTGGTGCCAGCGGACGAACGTGACTCTCTGGCAGAGAGTATTGCAGTTAGTCGAAGTGCATTATATGGCGAGTTTATTCAGTATTGGAAAATCGTAGAGTCTGAACTAGATCGATTGTTAAATGAAAAAACAAACAACAAGAAGTCCCGTTTCCGCGGAGTGAAGATTGCGTCTATTGAATTAAGAGATATTGGTATCATTGACGAAAGTATCTATGCTCCGTTAAAGAAGCTCATTTACGTGCGTAATACCGTTGTTCATGAAACTGAGATACCCTTCAGTGATGAAGAACTGCGAGATATGATTAGAGAATTAAAGGTAATAGCAGAGAAGTTGCAATCTATATAAAAATACTAAGCTCGATCCAATAAAAATTTTAACACGAACTGCTAATCTTGGATGGAAAGAAAAGTTTGGTTTGTTCAAGAAAGCTTTTTCAAATGAGATCGTTGTCGTTAAATCCTCAGGGGTGTAAGTTTGTGCCAAATTGAATGTATGCCCATCACGTGTGCAACATGGGTTAAAAAGGCAGAACGCCTTGTATGTGTATCAACATAACCAGGCGCTGCAGTGAATTTTGGCTTATTCTATCCAAAATCCGAAAATAGGTAGAAGCTTCTGGCCTTTCACGCCTCCAACAACCCTGGGCTTAATCCGTTCGCACGAGGAGCAAGATAGTGCAGAAAGAAGTGGAGTCATTATTTGGGGCAATAGAAACCCGCATCCATAGCACACTTCAACGATTACCTGCCCCTGAGGGCGTTGTTTATGCCTGTGGGTTTTGGCTGTTCTACTGTGATTACACGGTGCTTGGGGTGCCGTGCTTTGCCTACAATACCGTTGGGAATGAAAACGATACAAAATGGAGTCCCTCCGAATGGATTGTGGATGTAGCGGACGAGATGACGGAAGTCTTAAAACCATTGTACGAACAGGTATCATCCTTGATGGCAGGCAAAGACGATGCAGCCTGGGAAGCGCTCATTGAATATCAATGGAATGTCTACAGCAAGGTGTGTATATCGCTCAATGCAAGCGTCAAGCAAGGTAGAGGGCCTCTGGCGCATTGGTATCTCACAGAAGATTTTGTGATCGGTATTTTTGAAGAACAAGCAGATGATGATATGTATGATTTTCTGGTCAAAGCAAGCGTCGGTGAAAAGGCGGCTCTCGAACTGGGGATTGTATAAATGTGCCCACGCGTGGACACGGCTGAGCGCTGCATCAGATGGATAAGGGTTTAGCTGGAGGCTGAATTGACACGCATTCAAGATGTAGTAACATCTACAAGTTCTCAGTAGTAAGTTGAATTCACTCTCTTTATACGATCAAGGCAACCAAACCCCATGAAAAAAATGATTTTGATTTCCGGAGCAGGATCAGGCATTGGCCGGGCTATTGCAGAAGCTATTGCTGGTGAGGGATATCCGGTCATATTGTTGGGCAGAAATCGACACACTCTGGAAGAGACTCTCGCTCTGTTAGAAACACCGTCAAAGCACACCATACTGACAGCAGACATACGAGATTCCCAAGCAATTCGAGCTGGGTTACAAGCAATACAACCTGTGTTGCACGGTATCATAGCCAATGCCGGTTTGGGAGGCGAAAATCATTATGGGGAGGGAGATCGCTGGCACGAAATTGTAGAAACAAATTTGACCGGAACCTATCAACTGGTGCAAGAAGCGTTGCCTTACTTCGCCCCCAAAGAGGAAGGGTTTCGTCACATAATGTTGATATCTTCGATCCCGGCACGTTTGGGGGTGCCCAGCTATTCCGCGTACTGTGCTTCCAAAGCTGGATTACTGGGTCTCATGCGTTCCTGGGCGGTTGAATTGGCATCTGAGAAAATACTCGTTAACGCTATCTGTCCAGGCTGGGTAAATACGGAAATGGCTACACAGGGATTACAAACCTTTGCCCAAACCGCAGGCCAAGACTATGAGACAATCTATGCGGAGCAGATGGCGCAGGTCTTGTTGGGTAAGATGAGTGAGCCTGAAGAGATTGCACACTTCACCAAATTCCTGATCTCACCAACTCAGACATCGATTACGGGGCAAACCATAGACATCAACAATGGCGCGTTGATGCCCTCGTAGATCTAGAGAGCCACTAACCAAATACATGCAATCAATGAAGCATAATTCAGCCACTGAAGTACGAGTAGATAATATACCGTTTGCGATCGGCACCATTATATTCACCGTCCTGGCGCTTTCCCTTGGCGACGCTGTCATCAAATTTACCAGCGATAATTTCGTCATTTGGCAGATGTTTGTGTTGCGATCCTTGATTGTCATACCACTCCTTTGTATCTACCTGGCAGTTAAGGCGCCATCCGCTCTCCAATGGCCAAGCGCATTCAACTGGACAGTCGTGCGAAGCCTCCTACTGGTTGCGATGTGGATCAGCTATTATCTGTCCCTGCCACATCTTGAACTCTCAATCGCAGCGGCGACCTATTATACGCTCCCGATCTTTATTACCTTGTTTTCGGCTGCAATTGTCAAAGACCACATAAGCCGATTCGGATGGATTGCGGTTTTCTTAGGGTTTGTCGGCGTGTTGCTTATTCTTCGTCCCGAAGCGGGCGACTTCAATTGGTTTGCGATGCTGCCGCTGTTTTCAGCGATTCTCTATGCCCTGGCAATGATACTGACACGAACTAAGTGTCGAGATGAGCACCCCATCATACTGTCTCTTGCGCTCAATGTTGCATTTATCTTGGTGGGTGGTGTGACTGCAATGCTCATCGAAATGTTCGCAAGCGGAGCACGCGCAGGATTTCTCCTGGCTCCATGGGTTGGAATGGGTCCAGTACAATGGTTGACGATGGCGTTGCTTGCTGCTTCAATCCTGATCGGTAGTGTTGGCGCAGCGATTGCATACCAAAATGGCCCCCCTTCGATTATCGGAACATTCGATTTCGCCTATGTCGGTTTTGCCGTGGTGTGGGGGATTATCTTCTTCAGGGAAATACCAGATGCCATCTCCATCATCGGCATGGTATTGATCGTTGTTGCGGGTGTGATGTCGCTTCGCAAGTGACGGGATTGTCAGCTTAGGACCCATCAAGGGTATCACACAGTCCAGTTTACTATTTACCCAAAAACGTTAGAGGCTTACAGTGAAAATAGCACCATACACAGAAAGATGGAATGAAGGCGAACGAGATTGGTCTTTTGTGGAAGATCCTCGTAGTGATATAGAGCAATGGGAGAGGCGCGAAAGTCTTTTGCTCCCACCTGATTATCGACATTTTCTTCTGAAATTCAACGGCGGCAGTGTGTACCCACGCCTCTTTAAAAACACTATTGGCCCACTACAATTAGGCCCCTACGTCGATAACAGTTCAGAAGATTATGTCGATCTTATCCATAATTGGAAAACAGTTGAGTCACACTGGCGCGGCGAGATATACGGTGAAGGAGTGCCACCCAAGCATCTCGTTATTGCTGAGACACCAGGACCTGTTCAGTTACTCATGTCGCTGAACTCCGCCAATTTCGGAGCGGTTTACAGCTGGGTTCACAGTACGAACAAATGGGGAACTGATGGGAATACAGAAATCTTCCCTCAGGCACATAATTTCAAAGTATTCCTACATAGTTTATATGATGACCAAGAGCAAAGCGACTATGAAAGCTGGCACCTGCCAATCTATGACAAACTAGCAAGGGAACTTGACATCTAAGGGTACCACTCATCTATGGAACGCATCACCTATAAAAGCGATGAAGAACGCCGACAGCACTGTCGCGCACAGGGCATCGACCCAGATCAACACTGTTGCCTCGATATGGCCTGGTTTATCGCAGAGCCGGTTGAGTGGCCATCACAGGGACCTAATCCCATAATGATGTGGATTGCCTGCTGGGATGAGTACCGTATCAACATTCCTGCGGGAGGACACTCCTCGGTCATAATCCGCTACTGCCCGTGGTGTGGCACCAAACTTCCTGAGAGCAAAAGGGCGTTATGGCATGAAACCTTGATAGCAATGGGATATGGCGACCCGGGAAACGACGATATACCTGAGGAATTCAACTCGGATGCGTGGTGGCGCGACACACGCTGACCAACAACTTTACAACCCACACCACTTGCCGTAGCATGGCACGATGCTACGCGATATTCAGAAACGCCTGTACGACACCGCTCGTCACTGTGGCGAACAACTGCTGGACCAATTGTATGGGCGTGGCTGGCCAGCCACCCTAGCGAAACACCTGGGCTTGCATCCACCGCCAGTGCAGGAAACCCATACCTTTGCGCTGCCACCGTCCGCCAGCGTGCGACCGCCGCTCCGTGTGGCGTTTGCCTCCGACTTTCACGCCGGACCAACCACCCATCCCTCGGTTATCGCAGAAGCATGTCGGCTGCTACGCGAGGCTCGACCCGATCTGCTGTTGCTTGGTGGGGACTTTGTAAGTTTTCATGAACGTTATCTCGCCGACATCCTACCGCTGATCAGCACCATCGATGCCCCATTAGGGACCTATGCCATCTTCGGCAATCACGACTACTGGGCTGATCAGCGGTATCTGGCACACCAATTAGCCATGGCCAACATCCACCTCCAGACCAACCGCAACCAGCAACTCCCTCCGCCATACGACGACATCTGGCTCTGTGGGTTGGATGACGCGACGGATGGTCGTCCTGATGCAGATCGCGCATTCGCAGGTGCCGGAGCACACCGACTCGTCCTGATGCACTCACCAGAGAGTCTGCGCGACATAGCCGACATACCCTTTACAATAGCTCTCTGTGGGCATACTCACGGCGGACAGATCGCCCTGCCCAATGGCCGACCGCTGCTGGTACCACATGGCCGCTTCTGTCGTGCCTTTCCCGGCGGCCTGTACCAACTCCCCCAAGGCACCTTGCTGGTGAGTCGCGGGATCGGCTGTAGCGTTGCTCCCATTCGTTTGTTTGCCCAGCCACAGGTCCTGATGTGTGTGCTGGAATGATAGGTGGCCTCACCCACAAGCGATGACCACACGATGCGACATTAGGATGATATCGGACCGCTCTTGTCTGTAAAACATTGCTCTGCTAGAATAAAACGCATATTCTATAAAAAATCAAACAACAAGGAGTGAGCTAATGCCAGATTCACCCGAAAACGAAGCTCTCTCACCTGGTGAACTCATTGCTTTATACGAAGCACCAGACCCAACCATCGACAACTCATTTCTCTCTGGGATTTATGATATTGATTGGGCACAGTTAGACCATGCCCATGGGGAAGCCACCGATGTTCCGGCATTGCTCCGAGCGCTCCTGAGTGATACATATGCCCATCGAGATTTTGCACTCGAGCTGTTGTTTGAGACTGTCTGGCATCAAGGAAGTATCTACCGAGCCTCAGCCTATGCGGCGAGATTCCTGATGCAGTTGCTCACATACGACGAAACCCCTTGCAAAGAAGGTATTCTTTATCTGCTTAGTGCATTTGCAGAAGGGTATTATGGTCACGTTGAACAGAAAGAAGATACCCAGGAGAATCAGCTCCAGCTAGGCTCTTACATTGACACCCTCAATACCATCACCGACGCCAAACTGCGCTTAGAACGAAAAACACAGGCCGTGGTTGCTCAGGGTATTCCATTATTTCTGGAACTCTCCACTCATTCAGACCCAGAAATAGTCATGGCGGCACTGGATACCTTGTCGCGCCTTCCCGACTATGCCGCAACAATCACACCGCATCTCGAAGCCCGACTGGTCCAGAAGGCAGATATGCCGACAAAAGCAAATCTCATACTTGCGCTCCACAAACTACTTTCGCAGACAGCAGAACACGCAACTGTATTTGAGCAGGTATTCCAACGAGAGGACAATGAAATACTCCAAGTACTCGCCGCACGTGCCGTGCTTGTCAGACGAGGTGTGGATACCCCGACCACTATGATTACAACCCTCCAGCACGCCAGCACGGTCATTGATACGATCCCTGAGAACAGCCACTACACCTGGTCGCTTGAGGCACACTTCTACCCCAGCCCGATGGCAGGCGACCAGGCAGTAACGATTGCAGAGGCATTTGCTGCACTCGGGCTTCCAACAAGTGCTCATACCTTGATGGACACACTGAAAGACATCACAGTCAGCAGAGTCGCGTATGTCTTTGTCGAGAACCTGCTTGATCTGGTGTTTGGTGGAACGAGTGGGAAGGCATCTGCACGGTATCAAGGTCTTGACAAGATCACCTATACCCTTCAAGAGCCGATCACACCGCGAGTACGAAACAATCTGACCTCCCTTCAGCAAGATACACTACGGCTCATCGCAGACCACGATCCGTTCTGGGAGATCGAGCATAACCTGCTCGAAGTCTACGGTCTGCCATCTGAACGTTCCACACTGCGCGAGTGGCTAGACGACTGAGTCAAACCAGGCAGATCACCATATCCTCACTTCCACCCAGGCGTCATCGGTTGGCACCACAAAACGGCTCCATAATCGCGTTATAATAGACAGATCACAGCTATTCTCTCTATGGAGCAGGACCAAACCAATGGCGCTAAAAAAATCCCAACTCTATAGCTCGCTCTGGAGCAGTTGCGACGAGCTGCGGGGCGGTATGGACGCCTCCCAGTATAAAGATTACATTCTCACGCTGTTGTTTATGAAATATGTGTCGGACAAGTATCAGGGCAACCCCGATGCCATTATTATGGTACCTGAAGGCGGCAGCTTTGCCGACATCATCCGGCTCAAAGGCGACAAGGAGATCGGCGATAAGATCAACAAGATCATCGGGAAACTCGCCGATGACAACGAGCTTAAGGGCGTCATCAACCAGGCCGACTTCAACGACAACGATAAGCTCGGGAGCGGCAAAGAAATACAGGACCGCCTCTCCAAACTGGTCGCTATCTTCGAAAATCTGGATTTCCGCGCCAACCGCGCCGAGGGCGACGACCTGCTCGGCGATGCCTACGAGTACCTGATGCGAAACTTCGCCACCGAGTCCGGCAAGAGCAAAGGCCAGTTCTACACGCCCGCCGAGGTCTCACGTGTTATCGCCAAGGTCGTGGGCGTGGAGCACAGCCACCGCCTCCCCGAGCCCACCATCTACGACCCGACCTGTGGCTCTGGTTCACTGCTCCTGAAGGCGGCTGATGAAGCCTCGGCCAGCAACATCGCACTGTTTGGCCAGGAGATGGACAACGCGACCTGGAACTCGCGAAGAAACCAGCATCCTGCCTTGAATACATTCTCGTCCACGAAATGGTGCATTTGCTCGAACGCCACCACAATGAACGCTTTCAACAATTGATGAGCTACTTCATGCCGCATTGGCGACTCCATCGGGAAGAACTCAACCGCGCACCACTGGCCCACGAGGACTGGCTCTATTAGAAATCTCTCCGCCCCCTATGACGGACCGCCCCCTGTGGCGGTCCCTGTCACACCCTCATGATAGCCTTGCTCCACAATGACACTGATGAGACATAGGCAATTACGACACAAGCCAGCCCTGTGCTGGCCATATGCAAATGGCAATGGGGCGCCCACAGGGTGGCGGTCCCTGAATTCAAAAAGGAGAATCCACCATGCCCCCCATCACCAACACCTACGTTCACCAGACTCCTTGGACACACCCCGGACATTTTGGCCATCTGTACGACGAACTACCAAATACGCCCGATGCCCTGTGCCCCATTCCACGCAACGTGCTACTTCACGACTGGGAAGCCAACAGAGATGGGCTATCACTCGGTGATCGTCGTAGCGATCTTGAGATTCGCTCAACCGCTGAACTGCTACAGCGAGTTGCTCAGAGTTCTTCGGAGTCGTTGCTTTGTCAGCGCAACAACGAGACATTCCGCGTGGTAGATTGCCGCCATTTTGCGACACTGCTCTGCTTGATGCTACGACACAAACAGATTCCAGCACGGGTCCGTTTTGGATTTGCAGGATATATTACTGAGCCCAATGCCGATCCACCCTACGAGGCACATGCCGTCTGCCAGTGGTGGGATCGCACAAAAGAGGAGTGGAAACTGAGCGATGCTGATATTGTAGAGGCAGTAACCCATGAACAGTTTTGTTCAGCTGACCAAGCATGGCATATAGCCCGAACCAATCCAGAGCAAGCCCCACAGTATGGGTATGGCCCCGATATGCGAGGTCTAAACATCATCGCTGCTGAACTGGTACGGGATGCGGCATGTCGTGCAGGGTTTGAACCGATCTATGGTGATATGTGGGGGTTAGCCACAGATCTGTATAGACGACCGATTCACGATGATGAAGTAGCACTCTTCGACAGCCTTGCAGTAGCGCCCGATACGACAATTGCAGAGACGCTCGCAGCAGACTCATGCACGATCATTCCGACAGAGATTTATCATTTCGCACATGCCAGAGGAGTAGGATACTCCGTCAATCTGGTGCAGGAGCGCGAGAAGCTAGTGAGGCTCGGCATATCATTCAAATAGCAGGGCCTGCTGGACCGCCCCTTGTACCTGCCCATGTCACAGCATGGGGCGCCCACGTAAGAATTGTCCAACCCCATGACGGACCTCCCCCTGTGGCAGTCCATTCCACCAGCCCCAGAAGCTCGCAATGAAACCTCGTAATACTGAAACCAAATCGAATAGCCGTGCGTCTATGTGTATACTGTACAGGCATAAACACACACAGCACGCTATTTTGAAAAATAGCATCTGCAAGCCGTGTTTTACACATAGATTGAGGAAAACATGTCAGAACTATATGTGCGCGTAACGGGCGATATCGCCGGTGCGGCGATTGTCTTTCTGCACGGTGGTGGACTGAGTAGTCGGATGTGGCAACCACAAACAGAGAATCTGACCGAGTTCTACTGTTTGGCGCCTGATCTACCTGAGCACGTACACAGTGCTGCCCTCAAGCCCTTCACCCTGGAGCGGGCAGCCGCCGAAATTGCCCGCCTCATTCGTGAGCGCGTTCCCGGTGCACAAGCCCATGTAGTTGGATTGTCGATTGGAGCAGCCGTGGGGCTGGAACTGCTGCGTACCAACCCCGAACTGGTACGGCGGGGCATCCTCAGTGGGACGACACCAAAGCTTGGGCGTGGACTCGTGAAGATGGCCGAACTTACCAACGGCCCGTTGCTTAAGCTCTTGACCCCGAAGCAACTCGCTACAATGACGATGAAGTCGCAGAACATCCCAACGGCCTATCACGACATCTTTGCAGATGACCTTCAGCACCTCAACGCCGATCTGATCAATAATGTGTATGGCGCCACAGCAGTATCACAACTTCCACAGCTTCCTGTCCCACCAACCCTTGTGGTCGTCGGCGAAAAGGAACCAGGAATGAGCAAGAAATATGCTCGCAGGATCAGTGACTCGATACAGGGCGTTGAGGGGCGACTGGTCAAAGGCGTCGGACACACATGGAATCTTGAAGCACCGCTGCTGTTCAATGACACGATTCGAGCATGGTTGACAGAGAAGCCCTTACCACCAGCATTGCGGACATTCACGTAGACGAGGTTGTCACATACGAGCCATGAGCTACATCCCATAACAACGAGGTCTCGATTGCGCCCGACCAGTGCAACTCACGACGGGCCTTCGAGCTATCAAGACGATTGTTGAGTTGGAGAAACATCGCAGTAAACGGATTGAGCGATCTGGCGGCCTCTTCCGGTGTGACGCTTGCTACCTCGCATCCAACACCAATGGCAACCGCTTCGGCAATTGAGCGAATCGCTGGTTCTTCGTCGCCAGCAATGTGATACACCTCACCGGATCGGCCATGCTCAATAGCAGCAACAAACGCACGGGCCGCCGTCGCGACATGCACCGTTGATGTCCAGTACTGACCATCGCCCACGTAGATCGACCGACCACTGCTTCGAGCAGCGTCAATCAACTGTGGTAGGAAGACACTCCCACCTTGACCATAGACAAACGACGCCAGACGCAACTCGATAGTGCGGATGCCACGATGGTGTCCATCCAGACCGGCCTTGACCGAGAACGCCCGCACTGCCGCCGGATGCTCTTCCTGGACCGGAACAGCTTCGTCCAATTGCCCTGATCCAGAGTCGCCAAGAAACGCCGTGCCGTTGCTCAGAATAAGCGTTTTCCCTGTATCCGCCATCTGTTCAACCAGGGCCTTGTGAAAAGAATGCTCGACTTCAACCGCGTCAAACCAGCTTCCGTCATGGCTGGGGAATGCCGCATTGATGACAACATCATGCGCGTGGATTGATGACGCAAACGTATCTGGTTGCGCTAAATCACCAGTGGCAATACCAATGCCCGCAGGAAGTCGTGCTGCACGACTCGGATCGCGTACAAGGGCGGTGGTCTGATACCCGGCGTTGATGAGTTCCGCAGCGACATTGCGACCAACATATCCGGTTGCACCTAAAAGTAAAACTTTCATGGCCGTTACTCCACATTTCTATTGTGTATAATCATTTGTACAACATCATACGTTTGGCAGCAGGACAGTTCAAGAACGTACTTTTTTGTGCGTTTAACACGCGAGAGGTCAACTATGGCGCGCATCAGTCGCAAGCACAACGATTGCCCCTACATGGCTGCAACAACGGCGCTCAAGAAGATCGGTGGGCGCTGGAAGGTGCTCATTCTCTGGGAATTGTTGGAGGGAGCGAAACGCTATTCCGAACTACGCCGAGCAATGCCAGAGATCACCGAGAAGATGCTAGGGCAACAACTGGCTGAATTGGAAGAGGACGGACTGCTGGTTCGACAAGAACTAGTGCACAAACCACCCAAAGTAGTACAGTACGAACTGAGTGAGATAGGACTGTCAGCACGCGGTATGATCCACGAAATGGTCGCATGGGGGCGTCAGTTTAATGAGGTATAGGGTGTTTGGTTATGTCATATAGAATAATCAAGACCGTTTTTGTATATCGATGCATTTCATGAGGTTTCAATGACTATTACACCAATCAATGCCGATGAAGCGCCAAAAGCTTCAGGAAATTATGCTCAGGCCACGTTGGTAGATAATCACCAGCAACTACTCTTTATCAGTGGGCAAATCCCAGTGACAAGAGATGGCTCGACTCCCACGGATTTTAGATCCCAGTGTGAATTGGTCTGGGGACATATTAGAGCGCAACTCCACGCTGCAAACATGACGATTCATAATCTTGTGAAAGTAACAACTTTCCTGTCTTCGAGAAAGTATGCGACTGAGAACAGCGAAATACGCCAGCAAGTTCTTGGATCACATACCCCCGCACTCACTGTTCTTATTACAGGAATTTATGACGAAAACTGGTTACTTGAGATCGAAGCTATTGCTGCGGCATAATTTGATGCTAAGGATCATCAACAAAATGTCATTGAATTGCCCGCCACAGTACCCACCGAATACTGTGGCCAAGATCCAAGTTTCAACACTAAATTGATGAGTTTACATATACAATTGAGGCTATTCTATAAAGCTCAGAGAGGCACTAATGAAAGAGTTTTATAATTACAATGAGTGGGTTAAGCAGGTACAGTATGACAATGACGAATTCAGTTACCGCTATATATTCGATGCCTATCTACTAGCCCAGAAGCCCTATAGCACTGAGGGAATGTATTACACATGCGAAACAAGAACACGCGTCGATGGGACAGTTGAGTATGTAATCATTGACAGACATAATGATTGTGCCCTTGTTGTGAAAGGCGATCAGGGCATGGTCAAGCTCGTAGAGTACCTTATCCGGCGATTTTGTCCTCAAACAAGAGACATGGAAGCCTGGCACAAACAACAACACGAATGGGCCAGAGAAAACCTGACATCGTATGAGTAGCATAAAGCCTGGTGTGCTATACTCCCTTCCAACCTGTATCACTCACTCAGAAGGGGTATGTAATGACTATTGAAAACCCTCTGGATCTCCAGGGCCTGATGACTATTGGCCGTATCGTTGGCCAGACGTTGCAGGAAATGCGGACACACCTCCGTCCGGGAATCACTACGGCAGAGCTTGACGATATTGCCCTTGCATTTCTGACACAACATCAGGCACGTTCAGCACCAATGCTCGAGGTGAACTTTCCACGAACAACCTGTATCAGCATCAATGATGAAGCCTGTCACGGCCTCCCCGGCACACGACGAGTTCAGCCAGGCGATCTGGTCACACTGGATGTCGCAGCCGAATGCAATGGCTACTATGCAGACTCCGCCATTACTGTTGCGGTGCCGCCGGTAACGCCTGCCCATCAGCGCCTGTGCGACGCAGCCGAAGCCAGCCTACGCGCCGCGATTGATGCCGCCAGAGTCGGGCAGTCTCTGGCGATGGTGGGCCGAGCCGCAGAACAACACGCACATCAGTCTGGGTATCGCATTGTGCGAGGACTCCATGGCCATGGCATCGGGCGACGCATGCACGAAGCGCCACACAGCATACCGTCGTTCTATCATCGTGACGCCACGTATCGACTGCACGATGGCGTTGTTTTGGCACTCGAGCCACATCTTACAACTGGAAACGGGAAGTTGATTGAGCACTCAGATGGATGGACGATCAAGACACGCGACCGGAAACGTGTCGCAGTGTACGAACACACGATCATCGTTACCAAGCAACAGCCGATTATTGTGACTGCGATTTGATGTGGGCTACACTATGTCCGCTCACACATCCAGCACTTTGCCACGTAGTTTGGCAGGAGCAGCTACCCCAAAGCGATTGAGGAGCGTCGGCAGGATGTCGTAGATCTGCGCGTCGGTGATGCGTTGTCCATGACCGGGGCGCTGCGGGTCGTAGTGGATGAGCAAGCCGTCCTGAGCGTGGTTCGCGTCATCGGGTCCTGTATCGTTCTCACGGGTGTAGAGCGCCCCACCGCCCACCGTACCGACTGAGCGCCACGCCAGATCGCTAAAGTACACGACCAGATCGGGAGCGATGCCACGCACTCGCCCGTAGATCTGTTGTGGCAAGAACGCTCGATTGCCCAACGATTGACCATCTGGGCCAACAATAGCTTCCAACCGCTCTGCTAGCGCTGCACGCTCCTGATGAAAATCAGACGGAGCGATCACACCCTCGGGTTCGCGGCCCTGTACATTCAGGAAGATACGCCCATAGTAGCCACCAGCCCCCCATGCCTTGGTGCGACTCCAATCGATCTGTGCCTCATCGAGCGGAATCGGTTCGCTCGGGGTCTCGTGCAGCACCAGATAGCCTTCTGCAATCAGCCATTCGTTGATGCAGAATCCACCCATCAAAGGCCGCGCACCATGATCCGATACGACCAGCACCACCGTCTCATTGTCGCACCATGCCAACAACTCACCGATACGCTGATCAACGTGGCGGTAGTAGTCGTGAATTGCATTAGCCAGCGGCGCGTCCGATTCATACGCCGGATGTCGCGGATCCATCTGCTTCCACAACGCATGGTGAATACGGTCGACGCCCATCTCGACCATCATCAGCATATCGGGCTGTTCGTGTTCCAACACATGCACCGCCAGGGAGAACCGCTGGTCACACAGCGTGTAGATGTCCTGTAAAATCCGTTGCTTGTCCTCTGAGCGAAAATGGGGGACATCGAGCAGATAAGCAGTGTTGTGGTCGGCTGACGCAGGTGGAAACAACTGAGCAATCTGGTCAGCAAATGACTGTGGATACGTAAACGCAGATGTTGTGTTTGGGGTGAGAAAACACGAAACCATCACCCCGTTCAGCGGGGTTGGTGGGTAGGTCCCCGGCACACTAACGACGGCCACCTTCCACCCAGCCTCGCTCAGGATGTCCCACAAACGTGGTTCGCGCACCGCCTGACTATTCGCCACCGCCATGCTCTGGTAGGAGCGATCTGCCCGATTGCGAAAGCCATAGATGCCCAACTCCCCTGGGTCACGGCCACTCGTCATGCAACTCCACGCCGGAACCGTGATGGCCGGGATGCAACTTTCAAGGGTGCCATAGCTGCCCTGTTGCATCAGGCGTGCAAGATGCGGCAGGTCGTCTTTCCAATCCTCAAAAACCAAAGATGGTTCGGCACAATCCAGTCCAATAATAAGCAACCGTGGCGCGTGTTTCATATATTTATGCCTGACTTAGACACTTGGTTCCGGCTGGCTGGTCCCCGAATTGCGCCCCTTTTCGCTATCGGTATCCGAGTCGCTGCTGGAACCGCCACCAGACTTGGAAGAGTCCGCCGATGAGCCACGATGCCGCCGAAATAGGATCACCGCTGCGCTGGTGAAGGCGATAAAGCACATGATGTGGACGGTGTTGAAAGGCGTGTTCAGGAAAAACCACGAGTCGGTTCGTAGAAACTCGATAAAGAAGCGGCCAAAGGGATACCAGATCAGGTACATCAAGAACAGATCGCCAGCCTTCAACATACTGGCATAGCGCCGCGAAATCCAGAACAACACCCCAAAGCCGATAAAGTTCCACACCGATTCGTACAGGAACAATGGATGAAAGAGCGTACCTTCAGGATATTGGACCAGGTCGGTGTAGGGCGGCACACGGTGATTACCATCGATCAAGAGCCCCCACGGCAGCGTTGTCGGTGGGCCATACAGTTCCTGGTTGATAAAGTTGGCCTGACGACCAATAGCCTGGGCGAGTGGCAAGGCTAGCCCTACTGCATCGAGATAGACCAGTAACGGAAGTTTTTGCCAGCGCACAAAGGCGATGAGTGCGGCAAAACCAAAAACAAACTCCCCAAAGATATGCAGACCACCGGTCCATATCTGCAAAATCAGGCCGGGGTTTGCCATAAAACGGTCAAAGCCATCGGGGCCACGGGGCGACTGGATAAAGACATAGTACAGCCGTGCACCGAGCAGGGCCGGAATCATCACCCAGAGCATCAAATCCCAGATCGTGTTGGGGTCGTGCCCCCGCTTCTGGACATAGCGGCTGGCCACATACCCTCCTGCCAGCACACCGGCCATAATCAGGAGCCCATACCAGCGCAGTGTGATGGGGCCAATCGTAAAAATTTCAGGACCAACAGGTGGAGTCATAGGACCTCATTATGTATACAATGTTCAATTACTCAAGATAGCCTAAATCGCGCAGACGGCGACGCACTTCAGGATCATCGGCCCCCATCACCTGCTCCGCATTGGGTGCGATACCGCTGTTGTACTCAACAAACGTCCGCAGGTATTCCTGCAAATCTTCGACCTGTTCCGGCATGATATCGTGCAGGTTGAGCTTCTCACGCGGATCGTTGGTCACACTGTACAACTCTGTCCATTCGTCACCAACCGAAATAAGCTTATGGGCATCACGCCACACCGCCCGACGAGGCTGGTCGAATGCCAGGCGGCGCACCGTCTCTGGATGACGACGCCGAATAAGGTTCAGCACATTCTGTGAGGGGAGCGCCTCCGCAAACACAATGCCCCGATCCGGGTCACTTGGCGCACTGTGAGCCAGAGTGTAGGCACGTTCAGACTCGTCGGCCAGACCAGCAGACGTGAGTACGGTCTGGAAGAGACGCCGTGTTGACACCACCTGATCCATAGTTGTGCGGCGCGGCAGATTGCCCGACGGATCGCGAATGAGCAGCGGGACATGGACCAACTCGTTGTAGGCCGAAAGCGCGTGGCCAATGAGTTGCTTCTCGCCCAGGTGCTCACCGTGATCGGCGCACACCACAACCATCGTCCGGTCCAGTGCACCACTGGACTTCAGGCGTTTGAAAAACGTGCCAAGCTGCTCATCCTGTTCTGCTACTTCTGCATTATAAACACCATCGAGAACCGCTTTACGCTCGTCATCAATTTCGCCAGCCAATGGGGCAAACCAGCCATACACATCAGTGTTGAAGCGACGCAGGTAGTGCTGGGCGGCCTTGTTCTGCAACACATGTGGCGCAAAGCGCTCTAAGAAACGACGTTGTGGCTGGTAGGGCATATGGGTACCCATCAGGTTGATAAAGGCAAAAACGGGCTGGTCTTTCTCAACACCTTTCCGCTCGATGAGCAGGCGCGTGGCATCCTGCAACGACTTGGCGGTGTTGCCCTTGAAGCTCAACGCCGTCTGCCACAAGGGCACCATCAACGGTGTAAACGAAAAGGCCAGCAACGCATCCGACCGGGCAAAGGCGTCCTGTAGGCGCGTGATAAAGGCACTCAGGACCCGCTTAAACCATTGTCGATAGCGGTCGGCCAGGTTTGGTTTGATGCCAGCCTGATTGGGGCGCGAGGTCAACAAACCGCTGTAGTTCAAAAAGCTGTAGAAGCCACGCCGCAAGCCATTGTCGACCACCCCAACCAGCGGATTATTGCAGAAGGCAGCAGTGAAGTAGCCACCATCACGCAGCCGTTCAGCGAGGGTTGGTAAGGAAGCTGGCAGGCGCGAAAATGATTGTACGGTGGTATGAACGGAGGGATACTGCCCGGTAAACATTGAGGCATGCGATGGAATCGTCCACTG
>JBCDFA010000074.1:0-25024 GCA_039178835.1 Chloroflexota bacterium | reverse complement strand
GGGGGTTTTCCAGTAATGTCTGTGAAATCATTAGTTATAGGATTGACGTTTGATTTACTGAATTTTGGGAGATAATGCAACAGCAACATAATAAAAATATAAGATATTCTTTTTCGTTGTTTTAGACAATACACGATATATGAAATGACTGATGGTGATTCGTAGGATATGTGGGTTCCACAAATCGTATTTATTTTGTCTACAACTTGTTTGAAATTTAATGTAATGTTATTGTGAACTTCGATGCTTTCACAATTTAAATCCTGCTTTAAAGCTATTGCTGCAACCTCAGCTATGTCTGATATAGCTATCCAGTTGAGTGCTAGATCACCGGCAGGAAGATAAATTCTTTGATGATGTAATAATTCATCCCAAAGTGTTGTTGTGAGGTTCTCCATAAAATAGCTTGGTCTTATGAAAACATGGGTATATCCGAGGGTAACAATAAGTTTTTCTATTTTGGCATGTGGGAGATAGCTTCTGCGATCTGCTCCTTGAACAGATAGAAAAACGACTTTAGTTTGAGGTTTTAGACTTTTCAAAAAAGTTTCAAAAATCTTTGGGGAGGTTAATTGAGGGGGTCTTACTAAAAATACCGCATCAAAATCAATCTCTGGATATTGTCCTTTTTCAAAATCTACGGTACAGAATCTGTAAGACTGACCATTAAGATAGGACTTTGCACGTTGTATGTCTCTAACTCCTGCGTACAGATCGATGGATGCTGTGTTGATCTTATCTAGAACAGCTTTGCCAACATTTCCAGTGGCGCCAGTCACTAAGACTCTTGAAATTTTGTCCATAACATATTCCTAACTACAACAGAGTTGTACCACAAACCCTAAAAAACTTCATCCCGATCTGTTACTCATCAGAGCAGGCTATTTTGATGCAATATTGTTGTATCAATTCATCTTGATCAAACGAGTCGTATATTCTTGAAATATGAGTTCAATACTTCTTTCGATACTCAAATATGACTACACATTGCTGAAAGCTGAATGAAAGGTCACTCTCCTTGTTTTTCCACGCAGAGCTGTTGGCTGCAACTCTATCGCCATAAATGCCTCTTCCGGAACCTCATATTCATAATCAATAGCGAATTGCGATGAGGGGACAAAACCAAAACGAGGATAGTAAGTGGGGTGGCCTAACACAAACACTGCTACAGTGCCAAGGTTCTTGCACTGCTCAAGACCAGCACGAACCAGCGCAGAACCGATCCCTTGCCGCTGATATTGCGGTGTTACAGCCAAAGGAGCAAGACCCATCATGCTAAGTTGTGGATCTCCTGAGAGCGCGACCGGCGAAAACATAATGTGGCCAACAACTTGGCCTTGCTCCTCTGCCACAAGTGACACAATCGGATGGGCGTCTGTTCGCAGTACATCAACGAGTTTGGCCTCTGCTTCGGTTGCAAAGGCGGAAGCATTAACCGTATATACGGCAGTTTGATCAGCTTCTCTTTCGGATCGGATAAGCATAGAACCTCTCATAATGTATCAATGCAGTTATTTGTATACCTTTGCCACATTTCTCTCATTGTATTTGATCATGTAAATAGCAAGTGCCGGGTTTTGACACGATATTTGGTCCACCCGACACTCATCATTCAGACTGTCAACTTACTACACATAGGTAGCCACAAAGCACTTTTATCAACCATCTACAAAGAGGGCAGCCGTCTGTTCATTGAGTGCAATCTGACGAAGGATGTTCACAATTGCCTCCTGTGACTGCTCACCTGCTTCATTCATCAAAATGACCGTGCCTATCTTGGTCTCTGGATTGAAGAACATCATGGTCAGAGTGCCATAATCGCCGCCGGTGTGGCCAATTAATCCACTCCTGTATACCCAGAACAATGCTTGCTCATCATCATCTTTGACGATATCGGGAAACTGTGGTTCGAGCATCTGGTTCATCGTTTCCGCTTGCAGGATTTGTACCCCCTGCCATGTTCCATCATTCATCACCATAGCCAGGAAATGCCCCATATCATTCACGCTTGAGCGAAGTTGTCCATCTGGCCAGGTTGGGTAACCATAGTGCTCAAGTGGCTCTTTCCCATCATATGGGAGAGCAATAACATCTTGGTCAGGGAAATCGGCCAGGAACCAGCCCGTGTTATTCATGCCAAGTGGCTCAAAGAGATGTCCCTTACTAAATTCATTTAACGGCGCACCGGTAGTTGCTTCCAGCAGATAACCAGCCAATGCTGCGCCAACATTACTATAGGCATATTGCTCACCTGGTTGCGTATCTGCAAAATTGCGTTGTGAATCATACCATTCACCGTCGGGGCTAAAATAGCCAGCTGTAAAATCTCCGAGCGCGATCTGCGGATCACCAGGGGCATATGAAGCATTATACACTTCCTCATTGTCGACAATACCAGAAGTATGGGTGACCAGGTGGCGTGGTGTTATGGCCTCTCCTTCTATGCGCGGATTATTGACTTCAAACGGCAGGAGTGTGTTGATATCATCATCAAGACCAAAATGTCCTTCTTCGACAGCTTGTATCAGGGCTACGCTTGTCACGGCTTTGCTAATGGATGCAATCATAAAAGGGGTATCGGGTGTCACTGGTCGTGCTTCTGCTACGTTGGCAAAGCCATAACCCTTGCTCCACACCACATCACCGTTGGCGATAATGCTCACCGCCGCGCCAGGCACCTCGTGCGTGGACACCTGCGAGGCAATAAAGTCATCAAGCTGTTCCACCGTTTCGATAGAGGTTTCGGGTGGCGCTGAAGAAGGCTGTAATGCGAGTATCGTCGTAATAACTATGCCACAAACCACAACCAGTACTATCATAATTCTTATCTTAGAGTGCGCCATAGATCATCCTCCTAATCGTGATACGCCCACCACATCTGATTACAAAATAAAGAATTGCCCCAACACACGAGTAGCCAGGGAGACACTCGTGAGATGAGCCCCATTATTCCTTGTGTATTGGTTAAATTCAAGATGGTAAATGTACGCTTTATGCACGCACCGAAACATCAGACGAAAAGAGAAGCGATTTAGTTGCATTGAGAGATAACAAATTCGTACTTGTTCAAACAACTCTCTGGAAGATCCATGTCATATGGACAGGTATGGTATGGACTTGTGCCTGATCCTTGTGGAGCACTAGAGCGATAGCATGGTCTTACAAAATTATTGTGTTTGTAGCAGTAAAAGTTAAATAGACAAGGTAAATACTATGCGAATACAGGAACTGAAACTGGCGACCACTTGTTCTTTAACAACACTGGCAGATTTCTATGCAAAGCTTCTGGATCATGCCCCTATTGAGCAGACGGACAAGAAACTTGCATTCCAAGTGGGTGATTCGCTATTGACCTTCAATTATGTGCAGTCAGACTCGGCAATGAGATACCATTTTGCTATCAACATTCCCGAAAACCAGTTTGATCTGGCCAAGGAATGGATTGTGAGCCACGTTCCCCTCGCTCAGAGCGATAGTGGTGAGGATACGTTCTATTCCGAGAATTGGGATGCCGATAGCTTGTATTTCTATGATCCTGCCGGGAACATTCTCGAACTCATCGCACGTCATACTCTCGAAAATGCAAGCGATGCCGACTTTAGTTCTCAAAGCCTCCTCAACATTAGTGAGATTGGGATAGCAAGCGACGACGTTGCAGCGCAGGTTCGTGATATCCAGACATGTACAGGGGCCACACACTACCGCTGGTCAGGTAATCCAGCATTTACTCCGGTCGGTGATGAGCATGGGTTATTTATCGTAGTAGAGCGTGGGCGTATCTGGTTTCCCGATACGGGAGTTGCTGCAGAACACCTCCCTGTTACCGCAGTGGTTGAAAACGATGGGCGCGTTACCACATTGATATTCCCCTGATTCGTATGAAAAGCTCTCTATCGTGCATCAGGTGGGAGGTAGTTGTCTATCTTATGTCAGTTCAGATATAACTGAGGAGAACACCTACCCTCCTCAGAACTAGATTCTAGCAAAATTGGCAGTGTTTGGCAGTGCATTTCATTGATTTGGCATCCATTCAAAGGCTACAGTAAGAGCATAACCCTATATTGCTCTTGCAGTTTAGTGTCAAAACGGAGATTGAATTATGCCTGACAAAACACTCAAAACAGCCCTGCTGTCAAATGCTCTTTTTTCAACACTCAGTGGTGGAACGATGCTGTTCTTTAGTTCGTCTGTCGCAAATCTGATAGGCGTAGGTGCGACGTTACTCTATCAAATCATTGGAGTGGGACTCTTGGGATTTGCTGGGTATGTCGCATGGGTTGCCACAAGAGACTCTATTAACGCATATAAAGCTCTGGAGATCATTCTGATGGATTTTTTGTGGGTGCTTGGTACCATGCTCCTCATTCCTTTCATATGGCCATCGCTGACAGGTATCGGCCTGCTTGCTCTGATCGGCGTTGCTACGATTGTCGGGGTTTTTGGTTTCTATCAGCTCAAGGGCATTGGTCAGATGTACACCGTTCCTGGCAAACCATCTACTCACCGTTTATGTGTAGCTGTCGACACGCTGGAATCGGCTGACAAGATATGGTCAATCATCGCCGATCTGTCGACTATCAAAGATTATTCTCCCAATCTCTCACAGGTCATTTTGCGAGAGAATGCCGCACCAGGTGTTGATTCAGTAAGGCAGTGCACGGATGTCAAAGGCAAAACCTGGGCTGAACATTGTGTACGCTATGATCAGGAGGCGCGCATACTTGATATGGTGTTTCTGGCTGATGAGCCTGGTTTTCCGTATCCATTCCAAACCATGCAGGGTGGGTGGGAAGTGGCCCCAAACAAAAATGGCTCAACTGTGCACATCTGGTTTGAAGTAACCCCTAAATATCGCTGGGCCCATTCAATCATTTTGGCCCTCACAACCAGGGATCTCGCTCGCAGTTTTGGTGATACCGTGGCACGGATGGCGGCGGCAGCTCGTGGCGAAACAGTGCCTATCAAGGCTACACCACCACAACACGGTATTTCCTACAAGTTGATACCTTGCTAGTTGATGGTTCATTGAGGGAATGTGTAGTTCGTGAACTGCTTATTCCCTCAATGAACTGTACAGACCGTCGGATGTTTTGCTGTGTCCAGAATGAGTAGAAATTGCCCCTCCGTCTACATAAGTTGGATGGCACTCCTACCTAAGCAGTTATGAGGTATCACGAAGATTGAACGTGAACATCACGAAAGGCTCGTCGTCCTCGGCGCCACCTGCAGCAGTATAAGTGCGTCTGGCGGCGGTATTGGAAGGTTCAGTTGCGACCCAGGCCTCGGTGCAGCCCAATGACTTCCCATGGGCGCAGAGTGTCTCGACCAACTTACGACCAATTCCCTGCTTCTGAAATTCGGGTGCTACCCCCACCTCATTGATAAACAGCGCAGGCTCTTGATCTGGGTGCACATAGTGAACCGCCGAGGCCATCCCAACGATTACGTCATTGGCGAACGCCAACGCGATGTGGTGCCGGGGGTCGGCCAGAAATTCCGACGTGCGTTGTTCATCGATGTCGTGATCAAAGATATCGGTCTGCACCGCACACAGGGCAGCGAAATCGTCAACTGTTGCCATACGTACAACTATCGAGTGTTCTGTTGTCATACGTCCTCCAGATGGATATCACTTGGCTCTTTTCTATACTGTCAACAGGGTCTCAGGACTTGTCCCACCGAGGTTCTCGATCATACGCTGCATTCATTGGATGCAGATCTGCTCTTCTGTCAAAATAGACAGCAACCCATTCTGCGAGTCGTTTTCCTAAGCGGTGACACATTGCTTGCTCACCTTCGCTTCTTGGTTCGCCTGCACATATAGCTCCATAATGAGGTGCGGTCTTTGGCGCAACATAATCAGTCACTCCAAAAACAAGTATCCCAAAATTCATCAGAATCGTTTTTAGCGTTTGGCAGGTATGTTCTGCCCCACCCCCAACCGAGCCAGATGAAGAAAACGCACATCCTAGCTTGCCATCCAGTTTGAGCCAGACATCAAAGCTGATATCGTCCCACCACTTCTTCATCCGCCAGGAAACCGTTCCCAGATTGGTAGGTGAGCCAAGCGCGATCCCGTCACACCACAAAAGATCATCAGCAGAAGCCTCGTCAATTGAACGCAGACGAACTTCTATGGAGTCAACACTTTTGGCACCTTCAGCAACAATTTCGGCCATTCGTTGCGTATATCCACGGTTGTTGCTTTCGTACAAAACCAGCACGTTACCCATTATTTCCTCTACCTGATTTCAAGGTGCTGCTACACCTGTATACAACTTGTACATATGCCTTATTCGCCTGACGAACAAGCGGATGCCACTCCATCATTGCTCAATGATTGTTATTCAGCGCTTCTGAAGAAGCAAAGAGGCAAACCCCATTGTAGCATGCCCCCATCTCAGATAGCCCTGCTGCCATTCTTGTGTTTGATCAAATGCTTTCTGATCAGCTTGCTCCAAGGCTTTCAAATACCCTTTTTGCGCGTGACGGCTCTCAAAGTCATCCCATTCATCGTTGTTGCTGCGACACACGTAGAGTGGAATAAAACCTTCCTCTATAGCGATATCAACCGTTGTGAGATAGTCAAAATGTGGATTTTCTCCGCCCAATACATGCAAGTATTCGGGTGACGGTTCTTGTTTCCAGAAAACGGTTCCTACTAATACTCTCGCGGTGCTGGCCAGGTGTTGCGAGAATAACTGTAAGGCTTGACGATACCCTCCAAAGATAAATTCAGAGCCGACACATATAATCAGATTGGCCTGGTGCGTGGTCCAATCAAAATGTTGAGCATCTTGGCATAGAAAAGACAGCGGATTATCTGGGAGTCTTGTGGTTGCTTGCTGATTAGCCTCTGTAATAAAGTCTGGTCTAAGGTCGATACCGACACCCGTTATTCCGTAACGCTCTGCAACACGAATGAGCAACTCTCCCTCACCACAACCAACCTCCACAATGTGATTGGTCTGATCGAGTCGAAGTTGCTCGATCAGACTGTTCGCTTTTTCGGCACTCAAAGGACAATTGAACATATTTACCTCTTTTAGGCTAACAAGGCCTGTAGATGTGAATTCTTCATAATCTTCTCTGAAGCACTTATTTTTCTCATTGATATTGGAATTCCAGGGTGTTTTGTATACCACGTTTATATTACAATATCTGATTGTAAGTGTACCATCATTACTCTTTCTGTTGGCGTTTACTATCATCGTATTACGGTTTTTTGTATTGAGAAGAAAGGTAGATGAAGAGGGCAACTTGCCCCTGTTGATGTCGCAGCTATCGACAGAGGTCTGCTCTGACCGAGCAAGAGTTTTGCTGTGGCTGAGTGGTTGGCCGGCACGCATCTTTGTCTGAGCAATCACCTTCCTGCGGTTGCTTAGTGGCTGGTTGGCGACACATGCACAACGACTTATCAAGCTGGTGGTGGCGGAGTTGGTAGCATAAGTGAGGTGTATGCGCTTCAGATGAGAGTATAGTTTGTGAACGTTTATGGTACACTATGGGGCAACTTTCCAATTGCAATGGACCTTTTCTGGTCGTTGTGAACTGAAATAGATGTTGCTGAAGTGGTATGAATGTAATTCTTGAGACTGCCCGATTGACTGTTCGCCCCTTCACGTTAGATGACGCTTCTTTTATTGTACGACTACTGAATGAACCATCGTTTATTGAGCATATTGCCGACATGGGTGTTCGTACGCTTAATGATGCCAGAAACTATTTACACGAAAAGCCACTGGCAAGCTATAAACATCATGGCTTTGGTCTCTGGCGCGTTGGCTTAAAGGACTCTGATGAGCCAATCGGCATGGCGGGCCTCTTGAATCGCGAAACGCTTGATACGGTCGACCTTGGGTATGCTTTTCTGCCTGAGTATTTTGGGAAGGGGTATGCTTTTGAAGTCACCTCTGCCATAATGACGTATGCAAGGACACGTCTTGGCTACCGAAAGGTTGTAGCCGTCGTTCACGCGAATAATGAGCCATCGATACGGCTGCTGCGTAAACTGGGCTTTCACTACGAACGCATGGTCCGTTTGGCCGATGATCAGGAAGAGATACAGTTGTTTGTGGCTGCTATGTAAATTCTACAATGACCAATGAACCTTCTCTATCAGTTACGTCTGACGGCGATGAAACGTGCATCGATCTTCCCGATGAGGGTTACAACGAATGTTACTGTCACTAAGGCTTGGTGAACGTTTGTATCACCTGGATGCCAGTCTTTTCTTGTCGAGGCTACTCTATGGTGAAGTCACAGAGTTAGGAATAATGAGTGGAGTTTTTGGCCTGATATATGCACTCATCATTACAACCATGCTTCCATGGGTCGTGCAATATCAGCGAAAGGAATAGATCTTTAGCGGTGATCTGGTATTGCAATGTTCTCTAGTTGTGCTTGTATACAAATAAAGCGACTCATCAAAGAGAGGAGAATGTATGAAAGCATCGAAGTTGTTAGACCCACCGCCCACCCCCGCAGGCTACCGTGCACCATACCGTTTTGAGTTTCCCAAAGTCCTGCTGAATGTTGTTTCATTAGTCCTGTTTATCGTGCTGATACCACTGCTCTGGCAGTTGATTTGGTGGTTGCAGGGCCAGCCAGCACCCCGTTCTTTCACTATCAGCGGATTCCAGGACCTTTTCGTTTTGATAGTAGTGGGAGTGTTGGTGCCAGTACTAACCATCGTTTGTCATGAACTTATTCATGGGTTGGCATTCCAGCTACTTGGGTATAAGGCTTCGTATGGTATCTACTGGGGGCTTGGGCCCTACGCCGCAGCATTTGGCCAATTTCAGACCCGTCAGCACAGCATCATAGTCGTGCTTGCGCCACTGATCCTGATCAATATGCTGATGTTGCTCCTTCTGGCCATCCCTGATCTTATAGTACGGGCAATCGCCTGTATTGCGCTCCTGTTCAACACCAGTGGGGCAACTGGCGATCTCTACCTCACCTGGAGACTCTGGCGCACACCATCCGGCACGCTGTCATATGATGTCGATAAGTATAATTCGTTTGTTTTTGAGCCAGAGTAGGCGGCTGTTGTCAGAGATACTTTAGTCTACAGATCAAGCTTTTCACTTACTCGCCTTTATTTCTCTGCTGGTGGATTGTGATTGCCACAAGGATGTTGAACAGCATAACTAACCCTGTAAGTGAGTTTATCAGTAAAACGTTGGATTGTGTTACGTCTGGTTGGAGCGTAGCAACAAGAATGGCCCCAATGACGGTTCCGGCACTTATTCCGACAGAACCATGGTATTCTTTCGGCGCGTACCGGCACGTCCCAGGTAGCGCCAAATACCACGATAATTCTCAGGGCGATGTTCACGAATGTGTAGTGCATAGAATGTCCCTAGCACAACCAGCAAAAGCCCCAGAAATGAGCCGATGAAAAAACTAAAACTTACCATATAATATGTCTCCTTCATACAATCAGGCTTGCCCAAATACTCCCGACAAACCCGCCTCATACCGTGATTATACAGTTTAACATGTCGTATAAGAACTGACTTTTTGACAGAAGTAGCATCGATTATCTACGACTGCCCCTCTTGACCTCAAGTACACTTGAGGTTTTATAATGAACTTATGCCAATATACACAATTCAACAAGCGGCACAGGCAACTGGTGCCAGTATTGCTACATTGCGCTACTATGAGCAGGAAGGTCTCATCGACGAAGTTGAGCGTTTGCCCAATGGTCATCGTCGCTACACTGAGCACCACATCGCTTGGATTGAGTTCCTCATCTGTATGCGCGATAGTGGCATGTCGATTCAGGACCTCAAGCAGTATGTTCGTTTGAGCCAGCGAAAGGGGACTGGTCCCGAACGCTGTGCCCTGCTCGAATCACATCGTGAAGCCGTCAAAGCGCAAATAGCAACACTCGAAGATCGACTTGAACGTATTGAAGCAAAGATTACATGGTATCACGAAGCACTTGGTCACCAGTCGGAACAGCAATTTATCGAAGCTATTATGGAGGAAAAGTAGATGCAACGATCAATTGGTCAAAGCGGTATTGAGGTAAATGCTATTGGTCTTGGCACATGGGCAGTTGGTGGTGTCATGGTCGACGAAAATGGTACTGGCCATAGTTGGGGGCATGTTGATGATGCCGAAGCAATCCAGGCCATGCAATGGGCTATTGACGCAGGAGTCAATTTCTTTGACACATCCAACAATTATGGCTGTGGTCATGCCGAACGGCTTATCGGTCAGGCGGTGCAGGAGCGTCGCGAAAGAGTAGTGCTTGCCACTAAATTTGGATATGTTTGCCAACCAGAGATGCGGGTTATTACTGGCTCTGATGTGAGCGAGACGGTCATCCGTACAACGCTCCAACAAAGTCTCAAAAACCTTGCCACGGATTATATCGATCTCTATCAGCTTCATGTGTACGATTTGCCGCTTGACGAGGCACTTCAAGTCCGCGATGTACTCGAAACCCTTGTCAGCGAAGGTCAGATACGTGCTTATGGTTGGAGTTGTAACGATCCTGAACGCGCCCGCCTCTTTGCCGAAGGCGATCACTGTGTGGCTATTCAACATCACTACAATCTGTTTGAGCGTACCCAGCGAACGTTTGAAGTGTGTCAGGCAGCAGGTGTCAGCAGTATTGCGCGAGGACCACTTGCGATGGGTATATTAACCGGTAAATATCATCGTGATACGACTATGCCTACGGATGATTTTCGACATGATTGGGATTGTAAGGATGGTCGCCAAGCACAGCAGATTGATCTGCTTACCGATATTCAGAGCATTCTGACGCGTGAGGGACATACCCTGCCTCAGGCAGCGTTGGCCTGGCTATTAACCTACAGTGATGGTATTATCCCGATACCTGGATTTAAGTCTCTCGCGCAGGTCAAAGATACCGTAGGAGTGCTTGATCGGGGTTTGCTAACTGATGTACAGATGCGTGATTTAGATGCCATTCTAACTCCTGAGATGATCACCATACGCTAAGATAGCAGGAATCATTTCCTGCGATTTTTCAAAACCCGTTGAACCTTTGCCACCCTACTCTCGTCGTAAGTGTTGAACTATTTGATTGAACCTATGGCGGGAGTAGGGTATGCACATTTCTCTTACAGATCTGACGAAATATTATGGCAAATTTTGCGCGCTTGATCAGGTGTCACTAGACATTGAAGGCGGCCTGTTCGGGTTGCTTGGCCCCAACGGCTCAGGGAAAACCACATTGATGCGGCTGCTGGCAACCGTTCTGCGGCCAAGCGCTGGCCAGATATGTGTTGGCGATATCGATGTGTTGCGCCACCCCGCCAGAGTCCGTGCCCAACTCGGCTACTTACCGCAGGACTTTGGTTTCTACAAAAGCCTCACGGCCTATGAGACCCTGAGCTACATTGCGACGATGAAGCAGATTGCGCGTGCTGATCGCCATCAGCAGATTATGCAGGTGCTGGAGCAGGTCAACCTGATCGATGTGGCACAGCGACGTGTCGGCGGGTTTTCGGGCGGCATGCGCCAACGGCTTGGAATTGCCCAGGCGTTGTTGGGTAACCCACCACTGCTGATCGTCGACGAGCCAACGGCAGGGCTCGATCCCGAGGAGCGCATGCGGTTACGTAATTTGCTGGTCAGACTTGCGACACAACGGACTGTGCTGCTCTCGACCCATATCGTTGCAGATATCGAAGTGAGTTGTACGGCATTGGCAGTGCTGAACCAGGGCCGTCTTGTGTTTACTGGCACCCTCACCGATCTGGTTGAACAGGCACGTGATCGTGTGTGGCAGGTGGAGACAACACCCGATGAGTGGGAACAGTTGCATGCCGAACTGCGGATCGTGTCGAGTCGTTCGTCCGGGGCAAAGATGCTGCTGCGGGTGTTGGCTGAGGATAGACCACTCGCCGGGGCAACGCTCGTTGAGCCTGGGCTGGAAGATGGATACGTAGCGGTTATGCATAGCGTTCGACCAGCGGAGGTCGCCCATGCGTAATGTACCCGCACCCTCGCTGCCCACGTATCGCGATGCCAACACATCACAAACGACCGAAAAGCAGAACAACCTGATGGAGCGCTTGCTGGTAGCGTGGCGCATGGAGCTTCGGCTGATCTGCTGGCACTGGAGCTTTCTCTTATTGGTCATTGTGTGGACGGGGATCTCTATGGTGATGGCCGAGGACTATCTGCAACGTAGCGCACTGGGAAGCGCCCGGACGGTGCTGGAGGGCGACACTGGTCGGTTTGCCATTAGTTTACTCTCGCTGATTGCGCTGTTTGTCGGTGGAATGAGTGCCTCCCGCAATACACGCACTTGCTTTGATGCCTTCGCACATGCTTTCCCGTCTGGCTTTGAGCTTCAGCTTGGACGCTGGCTGGCCGTGGTGAGTGCACTCACGACGCTGTTGATTATCCCCCTTGGTATTGCGTTGATGCAGGGGCCGCTCACCTCATTTGGTATAGGTGCACCGCTCTTTGTCCTAGTAGCGCTTATCACGCTGGCGTTTGTTACGGCGGGCGTATGGTGGCTTATGGATTGGCTCGGGCTGCGTGGGCGTTGGGTCTATCTGCTCCTCTTCTTTGGCTGGGTTGGTCTCAACATTGGGCCATTGTTTCCGAATCGCACCGGGCTACGGATCGCTGAAGCAGAACTAATCATGTTTGCACGAGCCCAGAGCAGTCGCTATCAGGATCTGTGGGGAAGGTTGTTCGAGGGAGAACGGCCCCTGTGGTTCAATCTGTTCTATGTGGGCCTGACGCTCTTGTTCCTTGGCATGATGTGGCAGCGCACCAGACGACGAACAGGCCAACCTGCACTGCTACCCATGCTTATCGTAGGGAGTGCGCTGATGCTCACGACAGGTAGTGCATACAACTACCACACGCACGTACGGGACTGGCTGGAGGCCACCCGCCCAGTTGAGACACCACCAGGCTACTACGCCTCTGAGCCAGCGATGTCACCTGAACGCATCGACTCATATGCCATTGCTGTCGATCTGCGTGCTCCAGCCCGACCATCATTTGCTGTTGATATGGAGGTTCGCAATGCCAGCGACCAACCCCTGACGCAACTCGATCTCACGCTCAATCGTGACTTCCACATCATCAGTGCCAGTGTCCCATTTGAGCGCTCAGGCGATATCATCCATATCAAACCGTCTGAGCCACTGGCAGCCGATGCAACGCTGCCAATCTCCCTCAATTATACTGGTCAACTCTTGAGTGTCTGGGAAAGCTGGGAAGGCTTCCCAGAGGTGGTCTATTTTACACACCCACAGGGTGTGCGGCTTGCCACGGCGGCGGGCTGGTATCCATTGCCGGGTCGTATCTCGTTAGCGCTCCATCTGCGGGCTGTCCCTAACTTCAATGAACTACCTGAGCCGTCTCAATTCGAGATTACAATCACATATGCAGCACCCTTCCCTATCGCCTCGAACCTGCGCGAAGTAAGCGATAACACCTTTGTCGGTGATGATGCCACATGGGTTTATCTGGTCGGCTCACCGCAGCTAGCTATTGAGCAGGAAGGTGACGTGCAGTTGCTTGCAGCGCAAAACAATATCGAGATTGCACGAGCTAGTACGCCCAGAGTTCAAAACGCACTTGAGTATTATCGACGCTTCTTTCCCAATGTTGAAGTGCAGGGAGTTACGATAACATTGCTGGACGATAATCTTGGCATCCCCACTGGCAGCCCGCCCTCAGCACAGGAACCTATTGTGATGTATGATCGGCAGAGCCTTGCTTTTATGCTACACCATTCCGAGCGATACAATGGCCAGATCGAACGTGCACTGTTAGAGGATTTGTGGCAATTAGCCGGTGGAAGCTCGCAGAGGTGGTCGGATTTTGGCGGCATTGCCCAATTTTTGTGGAAGCACTATCAGACGAACGGTGAGCCACAAACATATCTTTATCCCTATGGAGAGACTGGTGCTGATCATTTCAGTGGGCGTATGGATCGCTTCCTGACCGAAGTGCATGAGCAACATGGCGATGACGGGGTGGTGCGGGTGCTGAATGCCTTTGCTGAAGAGCAGGATGATGTTGGGTTTCTAGAGGACGAACCATTGCACGAGTGGGTACAGGAGGTCGCTAATGCACCCTAGAACTATGGCCTACTACGAAGCCAGAATGACCATTAGCAGTTCAATGGTCTGTGCGATATTGCTGCTGCTTGGCTATGCCGCATTCGTTGGTTGGTCGCAACGGGCTGGTTATCTGCCGCTCACAGCTACCGACATGACCAATGATATCCTGCTCATTCTGCCGTTGTGTGTAGCGCTTGGCGTCGCGCATATGATGACGCTGGAGGTGGAAGCACGCATGGTCGAGCTGCGGGCCAGCTATGCCGAGCCGCGCTGGCTGTTACCGCTTGTACGAACCATCAACACATTGGCCATCACACTGAGCCTGATGCTGGTAGGCAGCTTCGCCCTCTGGGTGAGTTATGGCCCATATGACCTGTTTAATGTCTGGCTTCCGGCCCTGCCACCAACACTCTGCCTGATCGGTGCAACACTCCTCGTAGGAAGTTTGTCTGGCAATTACTGGGTTGCGGCAGGAGTGGCACTGACCTGGTGGTTTTTTGACATTCAAACTCGAGGCGAATACACCCAGCTACTCTTTCTGTTCAATGAACGGTGGCCATTGGAGGACATTCAGTCGAGACAGAACAACATGGCAGTGAGCCTCCTCGGTGTGGTGCTGATAGTCGTGAATGGCATAATTGTGACCTACCGACGAGCTATTACATGAAGTGTCAGGAGTAGCGTTTATTGTGAATAAATGGCGCACCAGTATGGCGCTCGAACCTTTGTCTTGTACAAACAATGCCGGAAGCACCCCGACTGCCACAGCGGATACCGATGAGCAGTTGTATGCACAGGTGCTGGCTGGTGATACGGCGGCGTTGGCGCCACTCGTGCAGCGCTATCATGCTCCGTTGCTGGCCTTTGCCTACCGCCAGACAGGCGACCACTTGCTGGCTGAAGATCTGGTGCAGGATGCCTTCACGCGCATGGTGACCTATCACGGGACGCCACCTCAACGGTTTCGCGCATGGGCATTTACCGTCGTGCGAAACCTCGTTTATGACCATTATCGTTCGGCTTACGTACAACGTGAACAGCAGGGTATCATTGATCTGGTTGTCAAACCACAGGACGACCCCCATATCGAGCCTGGCTCGGACGAACACGTGCGACGGGATGCTGTGCAGAGCGATGTCACCGAGGCGCTCCAACACCTGACGCCCGAACAGCGCGAAGTGCTGATACTGCGCTTCTATCACGATCTAAGGTTGAGTGAAATTGAGGAGATCACTGGCGTGCCACTTGGCACTGTCAAAAGTCGCTTGTTTCATGCGTTGCGCCAGATGAAACGCTACTTTGAAGAACACATCAACACATCCGTATTGCGAGACGAACATGACGAATAATCACGACATCAGACATGAGCTATCTCCCACGGCACAGCAGGAACTTGGCGATCTGGAGCCGCTGATGACATGGCTTGCCAGCGATACAGCACCAGAACCTTCGACGGCTTCGACAGAGCATCTGTTAGCTCAGTTGCAGCCACATGTCGCTACCCGTAGAGAAGCTCCTATCGCGCCACGCAGGGGAGTGCGTGGGTGGATCGCGCTGGCCTGGTCGCAGACAACGATCTTCGAAGGTGGTTTCTGGTGGGCGAGTATGATCATTGTAGCTATCGGATTACTCGTGGGTGTCTTCAACGGAGGGCCATGGCTGGCGCTTTTGTTTGTGCTGTGTGCGCCGGTGCTGGCGGCCTTTGGTGTCGCACTTGCCTTCCAATCCTCATCGCAGACGCTAGGCGACCTCGAACGGGCTAGCCCAACGCATCCACTCGAGTTGCTCTATGCGCGGCTAAGTGTGGTCCTAACGATCAACCTCATCCTGGCCTTGCTTCCCCTAGCTTTTGTCTGGGCCGAAGTACCGAGTATCGTGTTGTGGCGTCTGGTGGTGATCTGGCTGGGGCCAATGTGTGCACTCGCCGGGGTGGCCCTCTATACTTCGATGCGCTGGGGGGCGATACCTGGCATGACGATACCGCTTGGCCTGTGGGGCGGAATGGTGCTGCTGGGGGGAGCGTGGCTAGATGAACGCACCGATCTGCTACGGCAATCTTCTGCCGAGGTGATCATCATTTATGTGAGCAACTCCAACGTCATGGTCGTGACCGCGCTGGTTGCTCTGGTGGTTGGTCTCACACTGATACACTGGAGTGGGCACCATATGCGAGGAGCAGCGCACATATGAAGCTCGTGGTACACCATGTCTCGAAGCAGTACACTAATCAACTGGCGCTCAACGCTGTCTCGTTTGCGTGTGCGCCGGGCATCTGTGCGATCCTTGGGCCCAATGGTTCTGGCAAATCAACGTTGTTGCGGATTCTCGCGACGTTGCTTCCGGCTGACTCTGGTAACCTTGCCTACAATGGTTTGCCTTATGCCAGTCATCTGCGCGCCATTCGGCATTCGTTGGGATATGTGCCACAGCAGCTTGATCTGCCGGGCCATATGACGCCGCGTTCCTTGCTGCGCTATGTAGCTCGGCTCAAAGGTGGTCATGCGGAACGACATGTTGCTGAAATGCTTGATACACTTGGCTTGAGGAAACTGGCTCGTCAACGTATCGACAGGCTTTCGGGTGGGCAGGTTCGTCGTTTGGGGATCGCTCAGGCACTGCTGGGCTATCCTCAGTTGTTGCTGCTCGACGAGCCGTTTGCAGGTCTCGGCATCGATGAGCGCCGCCATGTCATGCAGGTGCTGCACCGGCGCAAACACCAGACCATCACCCTGTTGAGCACGCATCTGCCCGACGAGATTGCAGCACTAGCTGAGCAGGTCGTTGTGTTGCAGCAGGGCCGCGTGATCGCCGATGACACCCCCGACGCCCTGTGTGCCTGGGCGCTGGGCCGCGTCCATGAGTTACGCGTGCCTGCCCACGATGTTGAGCGTTACACAAACCACTACTCCGTAAGCCGTGTCTCCTACGATGACCGTGGGGCGTTACTTCGTGTGGTGGGCGACCTCCCACCAGACCACACGGGCGTGTCAGTCAATGCTACCCTTGAGGATGCCTACCTACTGTTGCAGCAACGTGCGGAAGTCGCACAGGGAAAGCAGTAGAGATAATATGACAGGTTTGTGCTGGTTGTTTTGATGTATTTTTTATATAATTTCCAACGCATCCCGATCTGGCAGCGATGGAAACGGCATGGTTGGTAAGGTCTGGTACCAGTATGCCACGGAAGCAATATCGTCCTGTAGCGGGAGATAGCGACCATTACTACGCCAACTCAACGCCTGAATGGTGATCCGCAGATCGTGCTTGAAGCGAATCGGGTCGCTGATATGCCAGCGGTACAGGCTAAAACGCGTCTGCGACTCATACAGGCCATCGGGGCGAATCACCAGGGGCATGCCGCTGTAGGGCGTGGTGAACTCCCGGTAGCCGCCCTGCTCTTTGCCGACATCGAAGTTGTATGAGCCGCAGAAATAATCTTCGGTGCCGGTGCCACAGATCGTCGGGAAGTCGCTATCGCCATCAAGGTAGAACTTTATCTCGCCTTCGCCCCACCAGCCTTTGTTGTTCACGCCCCATGCCATGGCCGTGCCCACGTACTGGCCCTGACCCTGCACACCGTCGAGAATGGTGTAGGGCTCTTTGTATGGCAGCGGATTGATGCGCCGAAACTGAGCGTGGAAGTAGGCCGCATCCTCCGGCACGTCGGTCAGTGCGTAGGTGATCTGATAGTAGAGCACCATCGCGTCATCAGCAATATTGGTGAGCGTGATGCGGCAGCGCGAACGAAAGGGCATCTCCCAGTAGGAGTTGAATGCGCTGCCGGGATTGACACACACGGCGAGTGATGAAATCTGGCCATAGTGATTCCAGCCACTTGCAAAGAAATCGCCAACGGGGCATTCCACAGCAGGATGTGGCTGGTCGTCCCAGTAGATGCGGAGGATGCTGAACCGCCAATGGCCTGTGGGCGTAAGCCAGATATGCTGGATCGCTCCTGGGCCATCGATGTCGGCCAGCGTGCGACACTCACCAGAGGCGATCTGAATCGAGGGCGAGATCTTCCATCCCTGGCCCAGATCACGAGCGCAGTGTGCTCCGGTGCCTTCGGTGGCCATACCGCCTTTACCCTTCTCCCCGGTGAAATTCTCCGGGCTGATCGAACGAGTCTCTGCGGACGAAAGTCGCCATAGATTGCCAAGATGCATGCCAAGCCCGTTAAAGTGTGTCACCTGTTTCTCCTGATCTATCGCTTTGTTAGACTCATACGGTTGGCACCAATTCTACCGTAACAATCTGCCAGGGTGTGCACACCAGTGATAACGAATCGCCCGTCAGCGTGAGCGTTTCTTCACGCTGTTCATCCAGGTTAACGCGATAAGCTGCCTGCCAGTTGCCGGAAACTCGCAGTTGTCCCTGAATGATTTTGTCGGTGGTGTTATAGCAGCGCACAATTACACTTTCGCGATCCTCGCCCCGCTTGACTGTGGTGAGTTGGAGGGCTGTGGGCTCGAGTGTCAGGAAGCTGTGTGTAGATGGCAGGGTCCCGCTGTGGTGCGTCGTTTGATGTGCGCGCAACGGTGCGTTGAATGCTGCCGCTGCTTCTGCGAGAGTTGCACGTGGGTCGTCATCTGCGTGCGGGACAATCGCATACTCAAAGCGATGTTGACCTAAGCATTGTCCTTCCGGCACCGCATCGTGTGGTTCATAGGTCTGAAAATCGACAAACATATGCCCCACACTTCGCAGCAGGGTTAGCTCCAGTTGACCGTCTGCGCGTGCATCGTGTTCGTAGAGACCCTGACTCAACACAGCGAGACCACGTCCATTCGCATGGGCGCTGATCCAACTGCGATGAGGCCGGTCGCGACTGGCCCACGGCCACCATGATGGGATGTCGATAGGTCGTTCAACAGTGCCAAAGGTTGTGTCAGCCTGCACAGCGGTGATGGGCTCGCCAAGGGGAAAGACCGCACGCAGCCGATGATCGGCAATAGTGTTGTCGATAGTCGTGGTGATTTCGACGCGCTCGGCACTACGCAGTAGGCGCACTCGTGAACGAATAGGCACCTCGATAGTCGCATCTGCTCGCCCTTCACGATCTGGACGAGCGGCTATCGGCAGTCGTGGCCGCACAGTAAGCTCTAGCTCGGCAATGACCGGCCCATCACTCAGCACGGCTAGCTCTACCGGCCCGATGGTTTCAACAATGGTATCGTGCAGCGGCTTGATGTGATTGTACTGATCGCCAATATCGCCCTCGTCGCGGAAGAAGTGCAGCCGTTCATAGGTCAGGCCGGTGTGCTTATCGACAATGGTCAGCGTGCTGTCGGCGGCCACGGTGACGCGAAGGTACTCGTTCTTCAGGGTTCCGGCATGTACCATGGTGCCACCGCGCTCGGGCCGTTGCGGAAGCAGACGTGCGGTGTAGACGCGATACCCACAGGCTGGCAGATTCTCACAGTGTATAGCGACCGTGTACCGACTGACTGGCACTTCGTGGGGTGTTGCGATGGGCGACAGTGCTTTGCGGGTACGCTGCACCCGCTGTAACACTTGTGTCGGCACTGGCTGCCCCTGATCATCGATGATCTCTACTGCGCGGTACTCTGCCCGCTGCGCGAAGTCCATCTCGACGACCACAACATCACTGCGTGTGCGTGGCAGCGGATTATGGACCAGCAGCGCCGTCGTTTCCAGCGCGTCGTCTGCGCCATGTGCTGTCGTATCGGTCTGGTCTGCGATGTGTCGCATCGCACGGTTGAGCAACTCTTCGCCCACCTGCGTGGCCTGCTCGAAACGGGGCCACATCTCACGATGCACTTGGTCAATCGAACAGCCGCAGATGGAATCGTGGGGATGGTTTTGTAGTAGCAGCTTCCATGCGTAGCGCAGAAAATCGCGGTCATAGGATTGACCAAGCAACGAAGCCCAGGTTTCGTAAGGCTCAACCCAGTACTCCAGCAGACGCTCGACGGCATTGTTGGCCTGCTTCAAGCGGACCCGCGCCGAGCGCACACCCGTTAGCAGCGTGCCTTCATCTTCATAGGTTAGTTCACCGTCTACGGTTTGCAAATGGTCACCTGCCGCGCCTTGCAACGCCTCAAGTACCTCCGGCAACCGTGCGTGAATCAGGCGCCCCTCTTGCAAGCGAGGCTCCAGCGCTCGACGGATGTCGGTCAGATTATCCTGAGCAACAAAATGATCGACGCCATTCATCAGGATGAGGTCCTGACCAGCGCCGGCCTGTTTGAGCCGCTCAGTGATCTGTTGCACAAAAGCCAATGCCTCGTCCGGGTCTTCGGGAAAGCGTTGCGCGTTGTTGTACCAGGTCGCCAGAAAGATACCAAGCACACATGATCCGTCCAGGCCGCGCCACCAGTACTCCGTACCACCCGTCTGGCTGAGGAAAATGCCCCGTCCATGGACAAAGGTGTCGAGTCTAAAACCACGCATGAGTTGTGGCAACTGAGCAATGTGTCCAAATGAGTCTGGCAGGTAGCCCACCATCATTGGATCTCCGTACCGGCGGGAAATCCGCAACCCAATTTGCAGGTTACGGATTATGGCTTCACCAGATACCAGAAATTCATCAGGCTGCACATACCAGGGGCCAATCAGGATACGACCATTCTCGATCAGGGCACGTAATGCGGCTTCGCGCTGTGGCCGAATCTGCAGATAGTCTTCGAGCACAATCGTCTGGCCATCGAGGTGAAAATAACGAAATTCGGGATCGCGTTCGAGCAAATCGAGCAGTGCATCCATCATCTCAACCAGCCGAAAGCGAAACTGCTCAAATGTCAGATACCATTCTCGATCCCAATGCGTATGCGAAATGATGTGCAGATTGAGCGGTGTTATCATATATCAACCTTTCAAGCCGGTGAACGTGATACCACGAATAATGTGTTGCTGGAAGATGACGAACAGAATCAATGGCGGAATGCTCGCAATCGCCAGCGCCGCCACAATGAGATTGAGTGGCTCCTCAGCGCGGTTACTCAGACGATACAGCGCAACCATAATCGGCTGTAGCTCGGTGTTGGTCAAGACCAAGAATGGCCAGAAGAAATCCTTCCACGACCCGATAACCGAGAAGATCGATACGACGGCCAGCACTGGTTTGGAAAGCGGCAGCACGATACGGGTAAACATATGCCATGCGCTGGCCCCATCGATATAGGCTGCATCGGTCAGATCGGCAGGGATTTCATCGAAAAAGCTCTTCAGGATAAAGATGTTGAATGCACTCACCGCACCGGGCAGCCAGACCGCCCACCATGTATCGATGAGTCGGATATTGAGCAGCGGCACATTGACCACTGTGAGGTACTGCGGAATCAGATAAGCCGCCGGTGGCACCATCAGGGTGCTGAGGAACAGAAACAAAATGATGTTGCCAAACGCGGGCTTGAGTTTTGAGAGGGAAAATGCCGCCATTGCTGAGACCAGGATCTGGAGCACCCACGCACCGAACGTCAAGCCAATCGTGTTACGGAAATACAGGTCATAGCGCAATCGACTCCAGGCGAGGGGGTAATTACTCCACTGGGGGTCTTGCGGCACGATGGTGGGTGGCATCCGAAACATCTCGGTGGTCGTCTTCAACGCGCCGCTAAACATCCAGTAGAGTGGGAAGATCGTGCTTAGGGTGAGCAGCATGAGCAGTGCAAATACCGCCCAGTACTTGAAACGAGCGCCAGATTTGCGTGACTCTAGTGGCGATAGGAGTGTGCGTTCTTTGGTCTCAAAGTCTTGGTTTTGCACCGCACGACGCTGTGGTAAACGAAAGGCCATCAGTTATCCCCCGCGATACGACGTGTGAGCCACAGATACACGATGGAGAACGTGACGAGGACGGCGAACAGCATGAGGCCTAGTGCCCCTGCCGCACCGAAGTTGCCATACTGGAAGGCGTAACGGTAGAGGAGCAATAGGACCGTCAGCGTGGAATTGACGGGGCCACCATCGGTCATCACAAAGGGCTCGGTAAACACCTGCATCGTTCCAATGATCTGGAGCACCAACAAGATCAGCATTACGCTACGAATCTGGGGCAGGGTCACATGCATCAAGCGCTGTCCCACATTCGCACCGTCGATCTCGGCGGCATCGTAGAGATGTGCCGGTATTCCCTGTAGGGCTGCAAGATACAGCAGCATGGTGCCGCCAGCGTTTGCCCATGTCGAGAGGATCACCAGTGAGAACATCGCCGTATCGGGTGATTGCAACCAGAGTTGTGGTGGAAGTTGGAGCATACGGAGTATAGTGTTCATTAAGCCAGGGCCAGGATCGTAGAACCACTGCCAGAGAATGACCGAGACCATGGGTGGCAGCATCACCGGCAGATAGAACGCGAGCTGGAAGTAATTCCTCCCACGACGCATCTCATTGACGGCGAGTGCCAGAATGATTGGTACAAAGTAGCCCAGAAAAAAGGCCATCCCGGCAAATTGCAGTGTGTTGAGCCATGCACGCACAAACAAAGGATCGTTGAGCACCAACTGGAAATTGGCCAGCCCGACCCACTGCGTTGGACCCAGCAGATCGACACGTTGAAAGCTGATGATAAAGCCACGCACAATCGGGTACCAGGAAAACAGAGCAAACAGCACCAGCGCAGGCAAGAGAAAAAAGTACGCCATGAGATTGTGTGTCAATGCACGACGCCAATGAATGCGGGTGCGAGAATGTCGCGTGGATTGAGTAGCGGTTATACCATCACGCATCGATAAACCTCTCCAAAATGTGCCATGCAAAGACGGGGAGTGGTGTGGTGTGTGGTGCTTTGCCACGTCTCTGCATGTCTTCTCACCATCGCATCAGCAAGGTGCTTAGGATTACTCTTCCGCTGCTGGCAATTGATCAAGCACCTGCATCTGGAATTGTTGCGTTGCTTCGTCCAGGACCTGTTGCGGGTCGGCATTCTCATCCGTCAAGACCGCCTGCATGGCTGTGTCGAGAATAGCATACAGTTTTTGCGTTTCGATGGGTGGCTCGGGCCGCAGTGCCACATCCGCTTCCAGATACGGTTGGTAGTATTCCGTGGGCGCATTGGCATATCTGGCAAGCACTTCTTCGCGTTGCTCCTGATACGCGCCTCTGAACAGTGGCAGTTGCGGCCAACCAACCAATTCCCCTCGCTCAGCCTGTCCTTGCAGATCAGCCTCGTACGAATCGATATTGAAGTCACGAAAGACGGTCCACTCAAATGCTGCTTCCTGTATCTCTGGCGGCGACGAAGGATTGAACATCCATGCTGCGCCCCCCGCGAGGGTGGCATTGCCACCTTGCTGCGGTAATGGACCAAAGCCAAAGTCTTCGATGTTGGCCTCGTACTGTGATTGCAGCGAGGGGAGTGCATCGGGAGCCATAATCGCCATAGCCACACGTTCGGTTGCAAGCAGTGGTAATACGTCTTTGACTTCCAGCAGTTGCTGTTCCGTCATAGATTGATCTTCCCAGCGCATGGCTTTGAGGGTTTCGAGCGCCTGGACTGAAGCCTCGTTGTTGAAGGTTGCTACCCACTGGCCATCGTCCTGCTGCTCCATCAAATCGCCCCCAAAGCTGTACACCCAGGCGGTAAAATGCCAACCGCCCTGATTGCCTTTGCTCAACTCGGCAAAGCCAGCCTGTCCGATGCTTGGGTCGCTTAGCTGCTGGGCGTACTCACGCACCTGTTCCCACGATGTTGGTGGTGCGTCCGGGGCAAGTCCGGCCTGTTCAAAGAGCTTGCGGTTGTAGATTAGGCCAAGTGCGTATCCACCACTGGGGATGCCATAGATACGATCCTCGGTGTCTCTCACAATCTCCAGCACATCGGGATTGAAACTTTCGAAGTGCTCCCACTCCTGTGCAAGGTCCGTAATATCTGCAACATAGTTTTCTTTGATCAATGTCTGGGGCTCCGTGAATGCCACCAGAAAGGTATCCTCCATCGTACCAGCAGCGAGCTTGGCCGTAAACGTCTCACGGTCGAAGCCCCCCTGACGGGCATCAATGGTTACATCAGGCTGCACTTCCGCAAAGGTCTCAAGTAATTGCTCATGCCGTGCGATATCAGCCGGGTTATTTTCGTTTGGAGCATTGGTCGTAGTTACTGTGATGATATCGTCACTGATGGCTGCGTTCGTGTCCGATTGTTCGTTGGTGGTGTCGTCGTTTGTCGTGGTGTCCGATTGTGGTTGTTCGGGAGCGGCCTCATCCTCAACGGATGGCGCATCTGCGGCAGATGGGTCGGAAGCAGTAGGGGCGGTGCCACATGCGGTGATGAAAAGCGATAAGACGAGCAAGAGCGCCAATTGACGAGCGAGGCGCTGTATAAATATTAGTGTCATAAGAACTCCTTTATCTCTCAAGACACGCTTAAACATCTACCAGGTGGGCTATATACCTCCTTTCATTTGTGATAATTTGTGTAATACTGGTTGCGAATTGTCCTGTTCGGTGTGTAACACGGTCGATGCACGAACGATCAGGTTTGTTGGTAGCACGAGTTCGGTGTCATACTGCGGGCCATGATCAACCTGTGTTACCAGCAATTCTGCCGCCCGTGCGCCAATTTCATATTTGGGTTGTGCCACGGTTGTGAGCGGCACCGGCATGTGTGGCGCAATGGCGATGTCATCAAAGCCTGCGATTGCTATGTCATGTGGAATGGACAAGCCGTGTGCCAAAACACGCTGCATAACACCAAGTGCCACAAAGTCGTTGATGCAAAATAAAGCGGTTGGTGGTTCTTCAATACTGAGTAGTTTTGTGATTGGCGCCATCTCGACATCGGCATAGGTCGGGATGCCATTATCTGGTGTTCGATCTTTGTGAAGAGCGAGCGGCACCGAAGCCAAAGGTAGTATGCCAGCATCGCGCATCGCCTGCTCATACCCCTGAGTTCGCTCAACGATACTACTTGGCTGATCGGGCAAACTCACGCACACGATGCGACGATGCCCCAGTGAGATTAAGTGTTCGACGGTACGGTATGC
>JBCDFA010000073.1:0-25324 GCA_039178835.1 Chloroflexota bacterium | reverse complement strand
GCATAATATCTATAAACTCTAGCCGGTGAACGCAGGGAAGCTACACCGGCTTATTGTTTGCTGTTGACTTCCGTTCCTTCTCTCCCCCAACCCACTCACTCGTCCCATCTGCCCACACTTCACGCTTCCAAATCGGTGCAATCTGCTTAATACGATCCATCATTGACTTGGCTGCCTCAAAGGCTTCATGGCGATGTGGGGAAGCCACAACAATGATCACAGCAGTTTCGCCGATCTCCAATCGCCCAACCCGATGGTGAATAGCGATATCACCCAGCCGCCAGGTTTGTTGTGCCTCTGTGGCAATACGCTCTAAGACAGGCACAGCCATCGCCTCATACGCTTCGTATTCAAGATAGGCCGTTGCCTTACCACCAAAATTGTTTCGCACAATGCCGGTAAACGTAACAAGCGCCCCCATATCAGGAGACTGGACACGCGCTACAAGCGGTGCAGGGTCAAGTGGAAGCCCACTAATATGAAACAATGGCACTTCTGCTGACACACCACCACTCACAGGTGGCAAAAAGGCAACCTCATCACCAGGGGAGAGTAGAGTTTCCAGAGTACTAAACTCCTGATTAACAGCGAATAACAAACTACCACTGTAACCAGCCAATTGAGGATACTGCGCGATCAACTGGTCCCACAGCACCACTACAGTTGCACCCTCTGCCAGCGAAATCCGCTCCTCACGGCAGCCTGTAATATCACGATGACCTGCAAAATAATGTACAACAACTTCCACAATAAACCTCTGAACAATGGTGTTATTTACGTATCAAATGACTCGCTTGGCGTTGGACGTATAGGAACACCCTGCTGTACAAGATAATTCTTCACATCAGCAACACTGTAGGTTCCAAAATGAAAGATAGATGCCGCTAATACCGCATCAGCAAGACCATCAACCAACCCACTCAGCAGGTGTTCTGGTTTACCTGCACCGCCAGATGCAATCACTGGAACACCAACCTGCTGTGACAGAGTGCGAAGGAGTGGAATATCATATCCGCTTTTTGTCCCATCAGCATCCATACTATTGATCACAATCTCACCAGCACCCAACGCTACCCCTTGACGTGCCCACTCGATGGCATCGAGTCCGGTTGGGCGGGGATCACGGCCTGTATGAGTGAAAACACCCCACTTTGGCTCTGTTGATGTATTGCTATCATCCCGTGGTATTCGCCGCGCATCAATTGACAGGACAATACACTGACTCCCAAAGCGCTTGGCGCCCTCTTCAATCAGTTGTGGGTTTAATACTGCTGCTGTGTTGATCGACACCTTATCAGCACCAGCACGCAACATCCGATACATATCATCAACGGTACGAATTCCTCCACCTACCGTGAGTGGAATAAAGACCTGAGCGGCTGTTCGTTCTACGACATCGACCATAATAGCCCGTTCATCACTACTCGCCGTAATATCGTAAAACACCAACTCATCAGCACCTGACGTATTATACGCTGCGGCCAACTCAACCGGATCACCAGCATCACGGTGATCTAGAAACGCAACACCTTTTACAACACGTCCAGCTTTGACATCAAGACATGGAATAATTCTTCGCTTTAACATTGATTACTCTGAATCTGGTCTATGCACACCATGTTCAATCTGCTCGGAACGTATCTGCTCAGAACGAGATTCGATGGCTGCTAACAACAATTCTAGCGTTTTCGGCTCACGATGTTCTAATAACGACAAATGTGATGACTGTTCACGCTGAGCATCTTCGATACGCGTGACAGCGCGAGACAATCGCTGCTCAAGTTCACGTACAATCCCATCAACACGATTGAGCCATGCCGACAATTGCCGCATATGATGCTCATCGGTTTCTTGTAACGCAACGACTCGCTCGTCCTGTTGGTGACGGACCTCTTCCAGACGTTCCTGATTCATCAAAAACCGTTCTGTCGACACCCGCTCAATCCGTTTGATTTCATCAACCAGACCATTCACTTTTGTCTCAGCAACATCAATGCGCTCAGGCAGCTGCTCTGCAAACAGATCGATCTGCTGCCGAATCTCATCAAGACGGACAATACGGCTGCGATGTTCATCCAGCACATTTCGCACATCAGAAACCAACTGCTGTGCCTCAACGGACTGACGGCGCAGATTCTGTCGCTCGACCTGCAAATCCTCGTTGAACTTTCGCACCTCAGCACGCACCTGCTCATCAGCAGCATGGAAGCCATCCAACTGCTCAGACAGTGTACGATATCGCTCATCAGTTTCACGAATTTGCGATTGCCAGGAGAGCGTACGTTGCTCTAACTCCTCAATACGAACAAGCCAACCAGCAACCTGATCACGATCCTGTTTACGTACTTCGGCAAGTTGATGGATTTGGGTCTGAATCTCGCGAATAGGCTTGACACTTTCTTCAGCCTTTACCAGCGCGTTGGCCACTTCTCTCCGAAGCGTCGCAATATCACGACGATACGTGTCCAGTGACTGTGAGACCTCCTGACGATGGCGTTCAAAAACACCTTCGACTTGCGCGGTGCTGCCTTCAACGCGACGAACCTGCTCCATCACCCAATTATACTTATTCGTCTGATCCTTAATCAGACGACGAAGTTCATCAATCTGCCCCTGAAGGTACACAATTTGTGACTGTTCAGCCGCACGTAAACGTTCTTGTTCATACTTACTGGTAATATCCTGTCCTTTGGTCATACGTTCTCCAACATGTCTGTGAAATTTTATGTCAATGAAAAGCAATCAGGTTCTACTGCAATGCCTCAACAGCTTGCGAAAGGTCAATATCGCCTGTGTACAGTGCACGCCCCACAATGGCACCCTCTGCACCGATCTCTGCCAACCGCCCTAACTGTTCAACTCGACTGACTCCACCAGAGGCAATAATTGCCGGCCCCCCGGCGGTGATAAGCGCTGCAGTTGCTTCGTAGTTTGGCTCAGTCAACGTCCCATCACGACTGATATCGGTGTAGATGATGCGCTGGACACCAGCTTGTGCCATTTCAGCAACCAGATCCTCGGCCTTGATCTGCGCCGTGTCTAACCAACCGGCAGTAGCGACGAAACCATCACGCGCATCAACACCAACAATAATCGCCTCACCATGACGCTGCACCAGGTCTGCAACCATCTCTGCATTTTGAACAGCAGCAGTACCAAGAATAACACGCGACACACCCAACTCAAGCGCAGACTGCACCGCAGCATTGGTACGCAAACCACCACCTAATTGTACTGGTACATCCACCGCATCAACGATGGCTTGAATAGCTTGTGTATTAATAGGACATCCGGCTTTTGCACCATCGAGATCGACCACATGAAGTCGTCGAGCGCCCTGAGCCACCCAGCGCTGTGCAACAGCACCTGGGTCGGTACCATACACAGTCGAACGCTCAAAGTCGCCTTGGTACAAACGTACACACTGCCCATTTTGAAGATCAATTGCAGGAATAATTTCCATGTATCAGTTAGCCCATGCAATAAAATTAGACAATAATTTAAGACCGTAATAGCCACTTTTCTCAGGATGAAACTGTACGGCTACCAGATTATCTCGCACAATGGCACTCGGAAACGGAATACCATACTTAGTTGTTCCCGCAATCACCTGTGAGTCAGTAACATCACAATAATAGGAATGCACAAAGTAGAAATCACTACCATCAGCGATGTCGTTGAAAAGTGGATGCTGTTGCACTGTATCAGCATAATGAACCTGATTCCAACCAATTTGGGGGACTTTCTGTCCGTCTGGCAACAAGCGCACATGCCCTCCTACAATACCCAGACACTCGTGATCCTCGAACTCCTCACTCGTATCACATAACACCTGCATGCCTACACAAATACCTAATACTGGCTTGCCAGAACGCACACTCTCTCGAATCGCTTCAACCATCTCCAGACGTTGAAGACTTTGCATCGTATCAAGTGTAGCGCCAACCCCAGGAAAGACCACCACACCAGCCTTATGCACTACATCAGGATCACTGGTCGCAACCGGATGAGCCCCTACATGCGTGAGCGCACGCATCACATTGGGAAGGTTTCCCGCACCATAATCGATAACAGCAATATCTTGTCTTGTATTCATAAAACGTATTATACACGAGGCGTACCAAGACACAGAACTGTCTCTCCATACGCATCAAACTAAACAATCAAACCTTGTAACAATGGATGCATTTGGCGCAAACGCCGTGTGAGTATCGTCAAATCGGGTTCACTCGCAGTCACAGAGCCAAACGGATCAGGTCCAGGAGCAAGTCCTACTAACATACGCAGTGATGCAACGACACAAGCACATAATGCTTGTATATTGTAGCCACCTTCCAACACAAACACAATGCGCCCCTGACAAAGTTCATTCGCCAGTTTGATCAGTTGTCCTGTCATTTTGGCGTAACCAGAGACGGAAAGATTCATCGACCCCAATGGATCATCCCAGTGACCATCATAACCAGCTGAAACCAGGATAAGTTGTGGGCAGAAATTTCTGATAACGGGAATGACCAAACGTTCGTAGAGATGTATTATGCCTTCATCACCGACATTAAATGGCAATGGAAGATTAAGCGTAAAGCCATACCCAGCATCTTTACCGATTTCATTCACGCCACCCGTACCTGGGTAAAATGTTGCCCCATACCCATGACTCGAACAGAACAACACTCGATTATCGTTGTAAAAAATATCCTGTGTACCATTTCCGTGATGCACATCAAAATCGACAATCGCAACCCGTTCGATGCCAAGCACATCTAACGCGTAACGAGCAGCTACCGCAACATTATTGAACATACAGAACCCCATCGACTGATCAGGGGTTGCATGATGCCCTGGAGGCCGTACAAGTGCAAACGCATTTGCTACGCGGCCCTGTATAACAGCTTCAACAGCTTGGACACTAGCTCCGGCTGCAGCAAGCGCTGCATCCCAAGAACCATATGTTGTGTATGTATCAATGTTGAGCCACATCCCACCTTCTGACGAAGCCCAATTCAACTGCTCAACCATTCGAGGAGCATGGACAGCCCGAATTTGCTCTTCTGTTGCCAAACGAGAGTCAAGCTGGGTTACTTGGTGTAACAAACCACTCTGTTCAATAGCCCTATGAATTGCTTTCAACCGCGCAGCAATCTCAACATGCGTAGGGTCATCATGAGGTTCGTGGTATGGTGTAGTAACAATTGCTGTGGTCATAAAATACCTGCACCTTAATGTGGTAGCCTTACCACATCATCTTCCACCATAATCAAACCATCGCGTGCCAAACCTTCGACCAGTTTAGTGAGCCATGGCATATCATCACTATTAAATGATTCTTTGATTTGTGAGCCTAGATATTCAAGTGTCATGGTCTCATCGTGGGAAAGTTGACGCAACACATCAATAACACGACCACGATAAAAACGATTTGATCCTTCAAAAGGCTGTTCAACACGACGTTTGTACTTCTGATGTCGCTCAGCAACCTGTTGAGCAGTCTGAGGATCTGAATTTACACTTTGAGCATCAAAGACACCCTCATCATTTTGTTTACGGGCCTCATAATCACGACAGAACTGCTGCACAGGGCAACGCCAGCATGCTGGGTTATTGGCAGTACAAACAAGTGCTCCCAATTCCATGATCGCTTGATTCCAACTCCACCCTTGGTTTACAGGAACAACCTTTTCAGCAACCTGTTGCAACTGGCTTTCACTCACTTCGTCCGCTACAGGTCCAACAAACAGACGTTGCACTACTCGGCGAATATTTGTGTCCATAAAAGCAACGTCCTGTTCAAAAGCAAAACACGCAATTGCACCAGCAGTGTACGGCCCAATACCTGGCAGGCTTCGCAAAGTTGCTACATCTCTGGGAAATTTACCACCGAACTCATCACGAACTACACGCACGGTCCGTTGCATATTGACCGCACGACGGTTGTAACCTAACCCAGCCCACGCACGGATTACATCAGCGGTTGAAGCATCAGCTAACACCTCAAGAGTAGGAAACTGCTCCAAAAATGCATAGTACTTAGGTAACACCCGATCTACCTGAGTTTGTTGCAACATTACCTCAGAGACTAGAACATGGTACGGATCGCGTGTGCGTCGCCATGGTAAATCACGCCCATCACCAGAAAACCAGTCAAGAAGCTGTCTCTGAATATGATTTAGATCAGTCCATGAATATTCTTGCAATGATCGATCTTGTTCTGTCATAACTATATTATCATTATACCATTTGAAAAAGAGAAACTCACACAAATTTAGAAAAACGGACAAACCTAATAATACAATCTGTGAAACCCTTCAAAATAACATTTGCATGAAAGAGGTATAGACATATATCTATACCTCTGCACACAATACTGTGTTACAAATTAATCTTCACTTTGTTGCAAGATAACGTACAACAACTCTAACAGAACATTTTTAACATTATCCTTATTAGTTGCCACACAGGGTAGCACTTTTGTCTCCTGAGGAAGACGTAATGCTAAACGAAGCTCTTCTGGCGACCATGCATTTGGACGATCTTGCTTGTTCGCAGCAATCACATATGGTGTATCACGATACGAAACAAAAAAGTCAATGATTCGATTGGTCTCACGAAAGGTCTCTGGACGAGTGCTATCAACCAGAATCACCAAGCCGAGCATACCTTCTGAGAGAATTTCCCACATGAAGTCAAAACGCTTCTGTCCTGGTGTTCCGAACAAGTGCAACACCAAATCATCGCCTACAGCGATACGTCCAAAATCCATCGCTACAGTGGTCTCTTTTTTGATGAGTTTTGTGTCGTCGGTTGCGCGCCGTTCAGTAGAGACCACTTCAATCTCACTGATTGTTTTGATAAACTCGGTTTTACCCGAATTTACTGCGCCGCTGATGACCATCTTTACCGTCTGCACACCAGCCCTCCGTTGCCGTGCTGCATAGTCAGCATCTGCACAACTGCCGCTTTTGCCATATTAGATTGTGTATATTCAAATAGTTGCATAATTGCAACCTTATACCCTTACATACCACGAATACGATTAATAATCCGCGTAACCAAACTACGTTTTACTCGCTGCGGATCTTGTGGAAGACGTCCGCTTGAATGAGGTACCTGTGGTCGAGCTTTCTTGTTAACTTCAACCAAGCCAGCTGTTAAGAAGCCATAAACGATACGGCATACCTCAAACTCACTTAAGTTCGTTTTTCGTGAGATTTCAGAAAGAGTGTGTTGACCATTAATTCTCGCAAATACCCGCCACTCATTAGCTGAAAGATTCACACCTTTTGCTTTTTCGCCTGGTTGTTCAACAAATTTAACAACCATGTCAGTGCTAGCAATACGATCCTTGATGCGACCCCATTCATCAATGCGACGCACTCCCTCCATGATAAGGTTTTCAACAGAAATAGGGACAGGCATTATTGGCGACTCAGAAGAGGGTTTTTGGCCTTGCTCAAAGCGAAATTCACCATCAGGCCAACCAAACAAACTGTAGACAGACTCTTCTATATGTTGCTGCAAAACCTGCTGAACATCATCACGCGACAAATAATTCAGATCGACAAGTAACTGAGTCAAATTCGAACTTCCATTCAGGGCCTGAAGGGCATTTTGCGCTTGTTGAGTAGTCAATTTACCTTTGCTAACAAGAACATCAGTAACCCTTTTTTTACTATTGCGGCGAGCAGCTGTCACTAATTTACCTTTTTCAAAGTAAAGTGAAGCGGAGTCATCACCACGATTGAGGTGCAAGCATCCTGTTTTGTAACCCCGATCTACTAGATATAGAAAATCAGAAAGACCGAAATCACGAATGTTACCAACCAGCGCCATCTCATCCTCCGCACAAAGGCGTGGAGCAGTGTGCTAAAAATCCTATTACGCTGCACTCACTGTCAGGTATGTAAGCAAACATTAATCCTATAGATTCAAGATCTCGTTGTTTTACTATCACCTGGACATTCCTATACTCAAATTAAAACACTATCAAAACCAAGATATGATATTACCAAAGTAGAAACATTCAGACAGTTGTATGTCACTAAACAAAATCAAGCAAATAGCTATGCAGGTACGTTAAGCTAATACTTCCATCCAATTTCTGAGTTTTACAAACTGGATGCAATTGTACTTTCGATTTACTCTATCATAGCATAATTTGCATCAATGTAGTCAACGCTTAATTGTCTAAAGACGTACTAAAATGAGTCGAAATACGATCTTGAGAATGTTTAAACGTGTATCAACAAAATGACTATAGACTATATCTCGATTAATATAATCTCAACACTTAGATTACTTATTCTACGTATCATACCATGTCGTATGAACCTCGACAATAGCGATCAAGTACCACTTGATAAAGGGATCTTCCAATAACAACGATTACAATCAGAAAACCTCTCTATACAAAGCTATAACTCAAGTGGTTATTGTTCTTCATCTTGTGGTGGAGGGCTACCGCGACGGGCAAGTGTTCCTGCAGCAGCTCGCACTCCCGCCAAAAGGCTGGAAACACGAATGACTGGTGTTACAACTTGCTCTGCTACATATGTTGTAGTTGTGGTCACTGTCGTCGTTGTATCTTGTACTTTGCCAGTAATCGCATGTGTGTTTTCCAGAATACCATCAATTTTGGTTTCGAGCATTCTAACTCTAGGCATAACCTGAGTCTGTGCCAATTGATGAATTTTTGTAACAACGTACAGGATCACCAGCAAAAGAGCAATCGTAAGAATAGCCCCTATCATTTGAAAAACAGCCAAAATAACAATCGAGATATCGCGTGTTACCACGCGAGCTTCGGGGAAAATAGCCAAGAGAACAATACCCACAACGGCAATGATGGCGACTAGTGTTATACCTATTACAATCCATCTGCTCAAAACAGGGCTCCTGTGTTGGTGCTGGTGACTCTATTATGACAAGCCACAAAGGCGAATCCTAGGATGAAAATAGTATGTAGTAAAGTGGGCGAGATTATATCATAGTCGCACCCTTGAGGCAATTATGATGATGAGCCAAGACCCCAATATTACTTCAAGAACTGGGACACCAGCAGGTGTGGGAAGTTCCCAAGGTAAACGTATTCCTGTTGAGTACACCACTAGTGCTCCTGCGAAAGCGGCAAACCAGAACAGTGGTATTTGAACCCACCGCTGACCCCATAGAACATGAGCAACAGCCATACTGATGGTTGCAATCAAGAAGAGCAATAATGGTGCAGGTGACATAATCTTCCCTGTATCACACTAAGTTATATGTTCTTCGCAGCACTATCAGATGGTGCAGCAATATAACCACCACCTAAAACTATATCTTTATCGTAAAGGACAACGGCCTGTCCAGGGGTTACCGCTCTCTGTGGTCGTGCAAAATCAACACGAATACGACCTTCTTCACCTGGTACAACTTGTGCGTCTACAGGCTTTGCATGTGAGCGAATCTGTGCCTGGCAATCAAAGGGGATAGTTGGCCACTCGCCACTGATAAACATTGCATCAACTGCCTCCAGATGATCGCGCATCAGGGCTTCAGCAGGACCAACAATCACCGCGTTTTGCTTAACATCTAGAGCAGTAACATACATTGGTTCACCAGCGGCGATACCAAGCCCCCGACGTTGCCCAATGGTGTACAGCGGCAAACCGTGATGTCGGCCTAACTCTCGACCTTCCTGATCAAAGATTGGACCAGTGTGAATGCTATCAGGACGTTCCTCACGCATCAGGTTACGGTAATCTCCCCCAGGAACAAAACAGATATCCTGACTTTCTGGTCGATCAGCGGATGCTAACCCACGCTCGGTAGCCATTTCACGTACCTGAGCTTTGGTGTACTCACCGATTGGAAACATCAATTGAGCCAGTTCGTGTTGTTGCAACATGTACAGCATGTAGGACTGATCCTTATCCAGATCCACAGCACGTAGCAGCTCATACCGCTGATTATCTGCTTTCTGGACCCGCGCATAATGTCCTGTTGCTACATAATCAAAGCCAATCGCCTGTGCCCGCGTGAGCAAGGCCCGGAATTTGATGTCACGATTACACGCCAGACACGGGTTGGGGGTGTAACCTTGAGCATATTCACGGAGAAAATAGTCAATAACGTGACGGCGGAACTCACGTTGATAATTGAATACGTAATATGGAATATCTAGTTGAGCACACACGCGACGTGCAGTCTCGGCAATCTCCTGTGAACAACACAAGCTCTCAGCAAGCCGCTCATCATCACCTTCCCAAAGGTGCATGGTCACACCCATAACTTCATGGCCAGCCTCACACAAGAGGGCTGCCACAAGCGAACTATCAACGCCGCCACTCATTGCAACTATTACTTTTGCCATTCCTTTTGAGCCTTAAGATGTATGTGTATCTATTGTTTGATTTTATAGTCTAAGCAAAATACTGTTATCAATAATCTTGCATACTTATAATTGTAATAAATATTATTCCTATTGTACCACGGCTAGAAATCAAATGTCTTTGAATCTATGGCAAGATAGCTCTAAATGTATATAAGCTACTTTGAAAATACCCCTAACACAGAACCAATACGACGATTGAATGCAGGTGGCGCCAGTTCTGCAAAACGCCACAGCAAAGAACAAATTCTGGGGAAGGGCAATCTGTAAAGCATTTTGGCGATTCTCACCTTCATTAGCAACATATGTCCCAGATCGTGCTGTAAAATACGATCACGATAATCAGTAAAGGTAAAATTTTGCTGTCTAAAAGCCTCGGCAATCGTGTTTGCAGCAATCGCACCATACTCCATTGCATAGGAAATACCCTCAGCAAACAGCGGATCAACACCAGCAGCATCACCTGCGAGTAACACGCGTGGACGAGCAAACACAGAACGAGGATTAAACCAACGCACTGGATGACCTTCCAGGCTGATCGAGTCCCACGCAACACCTCGCTGTGTCAAAGCATTGACAAACGTCGCTTTCAAATCACTACGTGGCCGTGATGCAATGCGACTGTCAAAAATACCGCGATTGAGGAAGGCCTGTCCATCAAAAAAGCACGGAAAATCCCAGATATAACCCTGCACTCCTTGTTGCATACAGGTAAAGTCAAACACAGCAGTACGATGTGTAAATGCCGGAGTGACTTGTTCATCAACTGGGGTCATAGCACGTAGCAGGCGAGCAATACCCATCTTGGAGCGGACACCCAGCTTTTGCCGCACAACACTATTCGAGCCATCAGCACCGACCACCACCGATGCACGATAAACACCCTGACTGGTCGTAAGTTCAACCCCTTGTTCGACTGGACGGAGATTTTGCAATCGTTCCCCGCTACGGATTTCGATACCCTTTGATCGGACTTCTGAGGCGAGTGAGGCATCAAACATTTCCCGTTGCACGATATGCATTGTGTTCTGGCTTTCGGTCATAAATTCACGGTTGCCAAAACGAAAAGCAACATTATGCACAAGGGCGGCTGGAACGTCTACGTCCAATCCAAGATGCTGGAGCTGTTCCGCACCATGAAACGTGATAGCGCCACCACACACCTTACGACGTGGGTGGGTGGCTGCCTCAAGTATAAGAGTTCGGTCTGCCAAGGACGGATCAGCCTGAAACAAATGGAGCGCGGTAGAGAGACCAGCCGGGCCAGCACCAACAATAATGACGTCGTAGTGGGATGAATTCACCATAAGAATTGCTCGTCTCTGCTTTCACAAAACAGGAATAAGTGTACAGACAGATAGCCCTGTACTGCGAATACCACATCCTGCGTGGGAAACCTATGTATCCTGGCTGTCAAGAAAGAGATTTGGCCGAAGCAGTATAGCACACGAGCTATGTGACTTCAACCATGGGTGAGGTCAAGATCTTCCTGCTGCATGTGCTACGCAATAGTTATGGGGAGCTTTTGGCAAGCGCTTCTTCGACAAGCTCCGGCGTCACCTCAGTCACACCGTGCTCATGTGCGAGTGTTTCGATAGTCATCTGAAGTTGGCGGCTAGCCGAGATACGCGGGATATAGGGCAATTTCTCCAGTGCCGCATCCAATCGCTCTTTTGCTTCAGATTGCCACGGCATATTACCCTGGGCAGGGCCAACAGACGCATGTGCTCGTTGAGCATAGGCACCATCAACTGGCAAAAAGCTGAATAGCGCATCATACAGACGATTGACAATTTCCTGAGTAATATAGACAGCCCCACGAAAGCCCATGAACGGTGTCCCAACCGCACGCCGCACTGCTGCACCAGGAAAAGCCGCCGGAATAAAGTTAGTATGGCGTGCATTGGCCTCCCGCAGGTAGATCCGCTCGTTGATCGAGCCAAACAAAAATGCAGGAGCACGCTCATGGATGCGATTCCGAATTCCTTCATTATCAAGATCGTCACTGCGGCGTGGGCGCGCAGAAGCAAAATCGATCTGCATACCCATCTCCTCACCTAGAAACCGCTGTAACCCATCGGCATATGAATGACCAGCCACAATCCCAACATTTGTCGTGGGGAACCAGTCGCTCTGGGGACCACGCCATAAATCCCATACCGCTTGGAGTGTTGTTTTCTTTTCGTTTGCGACAAATGCCTTGGCCTGATCAGTTGTGCCAAGCAACTCCCCTAGCTGGCGCACAAAGGCAACTGTCTCACGCATACCAAAGGGCGCAGTAAGCGTTGGTTGCCCTAGATCGGCGGCGAGACCAGTACCAAATTCTTTGTACATCACCACATTGATCTGTGCAGCAGCCAGACGCGGTGTATCGGCCAGCTTTGCCTCATAGGGGTAGATGAGATTAATACGTCCCCCAGCCCCTTCGATCAAGCGCTGGACTTCCAGCAAGTCTGAGGGGGCATTGAAGCAACCATACGTTGGCCCAATAATATTTACAGTTCCTGGTTCAGGCTTTATTTCCGCACTGGCAGTTTTGCCATACTGCTCCCACAGCCAGCGCAGAACCCGATCACGACCAGCCCATTCATCTTCCGCAAGCGAGTTGCTGTAATAGAATGTGGTTCCTGGTTGCAATTTCTTAACCAGATCAGATAGATCAGCACCGATCATCTCGCTTTCCGCAGTTGACACAACAATCAATTGTTTGCCCGCGAGTGTGCCGGTATCACGTAGTCCCTCGTAAGTCCACTTAACAGTTTCAGTCGTGCCTTTGCCACCAACTTCCTGCTCAGTTATAACGGCGGGAGTAAGGTTTTCAATGTGAGGGATTGAGTCAGTGTAATCCGGTACAGCAGTACCAACCAGATTGAAACATCCGACCGGAGCATCACAAATGACATGGAGATCGGGCATAGGGCACATCGTCCAGACGGCGGCCCAATAACCACTGGTATCAGCAAGATCACGTATAATTTGGGGAGGCATGCACCCTTCCTTCAGTCGTTCTGAGACGAAACATTGCTACTCGGCAAAAAACTCCTGCATCCATTGGTACTGCTGACCACGACCTAACATCCCCTGGATAAACTCCAGAGTCGCTGCCATACCGCCGCTGAGGAAGAATGGTCGTGAGGCCAGTTGATTCGTAAAATACACAGCGGGAATCCCACGCGCCTTGGCTTCGCTACAGAATGGCGTTGTTCCCAGTACAAGATCAGGCGCGTAACGATCAAGCGCACTCACATCTTCCTCAAGCGCCTTCCGATAGACGATTTCTTTGGTACCGTGGCTACGTAACCACATTTCATCAGGCAACACCAATGGATCTTGTCCGATAGAGGTTGAGACATAGGGCACTTCGGCACCTGCTTCGATCAGCAATCGCGCATAGGCCAGTTCACTACCCTCATAACCAGTAACCAGAATGCGTCCCGACAATGGCTTGGCATCGACCATTGATTGAGATCGATTACGCTCCTCATCGGCGATCTGACCAACGGCGGTCGAGTCCAGTTCGAGTGTGGCACCAAGTGCTTTAAGCCACGCATACGTCCCGCTAATACCGACTGGTGCTCCACCAATGACCGGTAACTTCCACTCGCGGAAGAGCTTGATAGTACCCTTGTAGAAAGGATGCAGTGGAGCAAGTGCTGCTGCACGACCGGCCCGCTGGATATCATCAATTGATCGACCAGGTAACGCTATCGTTGCCGCCACACCCATTCGCCGCAGAACCGCATCAATTGCCAACTGATCACCAGGAAACACATCGCCCATGATAACCACGGTGCGTTCTTCAGTAGCTGTCTCACGATCACCCATCCGCCGCAGCAACGCTTCCATTGCCACGTCCTTTGCTTCTGGATGCGAGTGAATCGCATACGCCGGAACACGTACAAGTACTACTTCTGTATCACCAATACGCTTGGGTAAAAGCTCTTCCGGCATTCCCGCTGTCTCAGCCACACATAACGAAATCACTGGAATAAGCCGACAGCCTGGTTCCTTAGCAGCAACATCAATCGCTGCACGTGTCCCCTCTACAATTTCACCGCTCATCAGTTCAGCGGTTCCCAGTGTTGGTGCGAGAATCGATTTACTTGCACCGTAGAAATGGGTAATAAATGTCAACCCGTACAGACATCCCATATCGGTTGCCATCACTGGGTGTGATCCTTCGATGCGGGTCAAGATACGCAACGCACCAAAGGCTGGGCACATGGATTGAGGATGGAGCTTACACGGTTGACTCTGGGGTTGTTCGGATACCAGCTCAATCGGCTCCTGCATAGATAACTCCCTTATTTATCCAAAACCGAGGTACGAAAGAGCTACTGCTCCCTCGTACCTCGGTTTGGCCAATGCTTAATTTAATCGGTCATGTTCTGACGGTTTACGGCCCTGACGTGCAAGACCTATACCGACAAATGTACCAACACATACCGCACCCAAAAGCAAAAACGCACCATACCCACGAACTGCAAGCCATGCGAGTACGCCACCAACACTCAGAAACAGCCATAGAAATACAAGAGAGGCAATGATTGCAAGTACGATTGATGAACCAAATCGTAAAAGGTTACGTTCCCATGGTCTTTCAGACTGCGACTGACCAGAAACGGCTCCATGGAAATGATTAATCGATGCGATCCATGCACGTACCGTTCGTCTACCCGCCCAGTATTCGCCTACATTGAGGCAGATCTGGCCAATATGGGACATGAGGCTACCAAACGCAAACAGGATGGCTGCACCTACTGTATAGAACTGACTAGTACGCTGCGTTTCTTGTTCTTCCGCGTGATACTGTAAAGTTGGTTGACGTCGCACAATTACACCCTCTGATTAAGTATGAAAGCGAATAACGTGTTAGGTAGCACGTGCTGCTGTGGGTGACGAAGCTCCAGCGTCATCGTAATCGTAATCTGGTTCCGGCTCACTTGGTGTTGGCCCAAGATCAGGCACATCACCATGTGCATGAATGTAATCCCCAGCAGTAGCAGACTCATCTTTGGCTGGGTCAAATCGCATATACGGTCGTGTCGCATCTCTATCGGTCAAAAAGGCAAAGACAATAAACCCCACAATCGTGATGGCAAGCGGTACAAAACACAAAAGATACGCTGACGCTGGTGCAGTCGGTGTCGTTGGTGTTTGTAACAGAATAAGGTCCATGACACTATCCTAATCTAGCTACTCCTTCCACTCCTTCGACGTGGAAGCAGCACGAATCACCCGGTAGAATCGTAACACAATCGAACCACATGTGCATAATCACTCGCGAACAAGCTCTATTCGGACGCATGCGATGGCATAATGACCTGTCGCATTTTCACTGGATCAATTTGAAAATGTTCTACTAGTTCAATAATATATCGAAAATGATGGCGTGGTATAGCAATGAACATTTCGCCTGGAGCGACTTTATTGTGCATGCGACCACCACCATCGCCAATAGCAAACACGCTGTTACGCGTATGCCACGGAGCAGCAAAAATTGACGCACACGCTGACGGGCCAAGCTCTCCATGAGGAAACGTACCCTCACGGACCGATGCGGCTCCAGCAATCTGCATAGCGCGCTGGGCATCACAAATGCATATCAGCAGATCGACCGAAACACCTTCCGGGACTGAATCGAGTGGTGCAGCCGCAAGTGCCTTGATATGACCCTCTGGTAAGGAATAACTCTGCGCCTTGTTACGTCGTGCGCCCTCCGGGGTAAAAAATGCCTGTGCCATAGTCAGATATTCGCCGTTTTTGATAAACTCAGCGGCATCTGGCAACAACCCCAGATGATACTGACCAACCCAGCAATCGTGGTTTTGTGCATCAACATACACACACCGCCCCTGTTCAGCCTGGCTCACAATCGCACAGGCAACGACATTGACTGGTTCGTACCCTGCTGGAGGAGCATCTGTACAATACGTAATAGCCACGGGACGTCGTTTTACCCGCATCTTATCAACCAATAAGTGATCGAGATAGTTCAAATCAACATCATAATCTGCCATGTGCAATCCTCACAACCATGTAATCGCTGTATCAGCTAAACGATGGTGCATCGGCATAGCGCAAATCCACAAAACTAAATGTCTGACCAGATCGTCGTAAAGCTGACAAGAATGCCATTTTTGCATCAAGATCTTGTGTATCACCAAAGCGCATTTCGATAGAGCCAGACGTAATCGTGATACCATCTTTCTCATTTCGATCCATATCGGTCACATGGACACCAATAGAGTCCAGCATTTTTTGCACCTGCAGAAGGACTGGATCACTTGTTTGCACCTGTGGGATCACCGGCGTCAATGACATCATCGGAAGAGGTGCCACAGTGCGTTTGTCGCCAAACAAGTCGTCAGCGGTTGCGGGTGTTGGGTAGCCATCTGGTTCTTCTGCGCCAAAAACACGCAGGAATTCGTCATAATCCAACGGTTCATAATCATCACACGGGGCAATAGCACGACGAGCAATCCGATCAGCAAGATCACCAAAAATGGTATTAAATTGCTCATCTTCCAAGGCTAAGCGGCAGGCATCGGCCAGTTCTCGCACAGTGCGGCTGAGCGGAATACGTGTAAGAATCGGCAACCCAACTGCTTCAGCATACAGATCTGCAGTATCGCTGCCATCATCGCGATTAACCACTAACCCCAGAATGGATGTCGATCCTCCCATTGAGCGGAAGTACTTGGCAGCCTTGGCAATATTGTTGGCAGCGTAGAGTGACTGACGGTCGTGGCCCACTACGATAATCACCTGCTCAGCCAATGAGCGGGCCAGCGGGGTTGCAAAACCACCGCACACGACATCACCAAGAAAATCCATGACGACATAATCGAGATTCCACTTGCTCAGACCCATGCCTTCAAGAATTTTGAAACCAGATGAAATACCCTGGCCACCACAGCCACGACCAACCTCTGGACCACCTAATTCACATCCAAAGAGATAGGTATCTGGCTCCAGTTCACTGCGAAAGATGACATCGCTCACACCTAATTCGTCTTCTTTGCCTGCCTCTTTGAACATGCGCCACTGCTCGCCAAGTGTTGGGAGAGAATAACCGCCAAACACTGTGTTGCACGAGTCGTGTTTGGGGTCACAACCAAGCTGAAGCACACGTGCGCCGTCGAAGGTAAGGCGTGCTGTCAAATTGGACGTAAAGAAACTTTTCCCCATTCCACCCTTACCATAGATTGCAAGCATACGTGGCGCCATAGATTTCTCCTTACGATTGTGGCCATTCCAGAATGAGTTTGAGACACTCTGGGTCTTCTAATGCAATTTGATAGCCTTCTTTGAAACGCTCAACAGGCATCTGATGGGTTATTAACGATTCGACGTTGAGTGAGCCATCAAGCAACCTGTCACGGCATTCGGCCAGATCACCAGGAGCCCATTCACGGGCCGTGAGCAAACGTGCCTGTTTCAGGAACAGGGGCATGTAGGGAAGATGTAATTCATCATAGTACCCGAGTAATAGAATCGTACCACCTTCTGACAAAAGCGCAAGAGCATCACTTAAGACTCGCATGGAGCCAGTGGCCTCAATAATGATATCAACCGGCTCATCGATTTGCTCAGTCAGCGGGATATCACGTGTATCGAGGACCACATCAGCAACAGAACGCTCGAGACGACTCGCCACACGATCAGCGACAGCAATCCACCGCTCTTGTCCAGCCGCTAGCCGGGCTGCAAGCTGGCCAACCGGACCCTGGCCAAGTACCAGCACACGCTGTTTGGGACGCAGTTCCAGAAGATCGATGCCATGAAGTGCGGTCGCGCTGAGGGCCAGCAGCACTCCTTGCTGAGGTGCCACACCGTCAAGCGGTACTACACGCCGATGATCAACCACCAGTGTTTGCGACTGTCCCCCCCATGCCGGATTAACACCCTCGAAGCAGAGCGCACCACCGACATAGACTGAACTACCAAGCATGTCCGATGGAACACCTGCACCGCAATGCACAATCTGACCAACCGTTTCATATCCAGGAACAACTGGAAACTGCAACATTGGATGCGGCATACGACCTGACAACAGCATGCGCTCCGTTCCCGCACTGATCGAGGTGTGTGAGGTACGAACGACGACATCATCATCGCCCGGATCGATCAGATTGACTTCGCGCAACTCAACGGTATCTGGTTCAGTTATAACAAGAGCCTGTGTCGTTTGCATTATCTATATCTTCACTCGCTGTATACTATGTTGTTTCATGGGGTATAGTGATCAACAAATCCCATTCTGGACTGGAATTGGTCAGCGTACCCAATGACCAAGCTATCAACCATCAACACATCAATGTTCCAATTGCCCATGAGCCACTGCTGCATACGTTCACATAGCTCACCAACACAAAGGGCTCCGACAACGTCTATCTTCGATCAAGCGTTTATTCATTTCAACTAACAACGGTGCATCTGTCACTTGTGCTGATCAAATTGATAGACCCACACGCATTTTATGCTCCAAAATCAGGAACTCGAACCTGTTTCGTTCCGCAACTGCTGTGCGAGTGCACGTCGTTCACGCCCTGCTTGAACGCCTTTCACCACAAACTGAACACAATTGATTACATATGTGCAATAGGCAACCAGCATCACGGTCATTACGGATTGATCAGACCAACCAAGCCACTGTGCCACAAAATACAGATTGTGGAAGATCATCGCAACAGCATTGCCAACATCTTCCCAAAAGAACTGTGGTGCGAGAAAATAGTGTCCAAAAATCTCTTTTTCCCAGATCATTCCGGTAATCGTAATAGCCCATAGCAAGGCAATCTTGATTAGTACACTGATATTAGCAGCAGTATATCCTTCGCCGGTCATAAGATAACGCACGACAAGTATAAAGCTGATAATAAAGGCTATAAACTGAATAGGTGCCAGAATAGCCTGAACACGTGTCCAGGGACTCTTATCGCGCCGAGCCATTTGTTCAGCAGTATACGTAGCCATTCGTCATTCATCGCCCTGTTTGTAGTTGAGACTCCGCGATAGTTCTATTATAATGCTGAATACCCTATTCGCAACATCGACAATCCCATAATAGAAGTTCGTCATTTGCTTTGCATGGAGGCAATTAATGCAACTCACAGATAGTTCACTTATTTTTATTACACGAGGCTCAAACGCATCACTCTCAGCGTTACCTCATGTCGCCCCATTTGCTCAAAAAATCGGATGTAATCTCAAAACCCTCTATATTTATCGGGCTGGCAAACGCGACCAAATGCCCAATGAACGGGAACAGGTGGCTGCCATCAATAAAGTCAATGAGGCTATGCCCTCTGAGTACGCACTTCAGGAAACACTGATTTCGCCTCCAGCAGCGCTCTACCCCTCTATCCGACAACTGGCTAGTGGCGGCAATGGTGCGTTACACGAGCGTGAAGTCGGTACTGAGACCAATGTCTCTACAACGCCGCCGTTGAAAGGCATGATCACCTTACTGCCCAGCCGGCGCCGTGGCATCGTACGATTGATGTTGGCAAATGACTACGAAACGCTGTTGCGTAGTGGCCCACTCCCGATCCTTGCACTACCACCGAACGGCCAGATTGGTCAAATTACAAAAGTGCTATTCCCATTAGATCTGTCACAACGGTCTGAGATCTGGTTTAGCGAAGTGACAGAATTATGCAGAAAATTGAGCGCTGAACTGCATCTCTTGCATGTATTTGGAAGTGATATTGCTCCTCGTACAAAACAAGAGCAAGAACGCCGTCTGGCTGCTCAAGGGCCAAGTGAACTCTACAACTTAGACAAAGAGCGTATTCGCGGCTTTGAACAGCAAGCATCAGAACAGGGTGTACAGACGGTCATACAAACTGTTGAAGGGCGTGCTCATTCGCAGATTACGCGCTATGCGAAACAGGAGAACATCGACCTAATCACAATGGTATCGCATGGTCCACGTTCAACTGAAGATATTCTACGCGGGAGTACGACTGTTCGTGTTATTCAACAAGCACAAATACCCGTCTTAGCCTTATACAGTTACAATGTGCCAGCTTAATAGCTTAGGGAGTATGGACAGCAAATTCAAGCGGTCGTATAAGGGCATGCTCATGTATCTGTTGACGTAAAAAAACACTCAGAATTGCTGCATACTCATTCGGATACTCGATCATCGGAAAGTGCCCACACTGTCGCATCCAATGGACCTGACAATTTGGAATCGTTTTCACTGTCGCATCAACATTTGAGGTAGGCATTACCGAGTCGTTTTGTGCCACCACGAGTAACGTTGGTGCTTCAACCTGGTGGGCCGCCGCGTTGATAGCCGGATCTGCTGCCGAACGAGCCGAAGCGACCGCAGTGTCATAGTCCATCTGTAAATAGTCAAGAAAGAGATCACGAATCAACTGCTGATCATCAGGAAGTTGATAGAAAAATCGACTCATGATTTGGCGTCCCAAAGGTGAGATGTCGGCCATCCATGGTGCCCGAAACCGCATCATTGTCCCTACCATCTCAGTAAAAGTCGTGAAAAAGGTGCGTTCAGCATCACTACGGAATAGACTGATGGCTGTGAGTACCAACCGCTCGACCAACCAGGGATGTTTGGCGGCCAACAGAATAGCAATACCAGACCCCATTGAGTGGCCCACAACATGCAATTGCCTGAGATTAAGATGATCGATCAATGCTTCGATAGCACTGACTTGATCAAACATATCCAGTGATCTATGCACAGGTAATGATCGCCCAGAACCTGGCAAATCGGGGACGATAAAGCAAAAACGCTGACGTAATTGCTCAATTGTGCTTGTCCAGTAACGCCCTGAACCACCCCAACCATGTACCAGCAAGACTGGTGGATATGGTGTCGGTTTTAATGATGGAAACACAGTTGCCACCATTGGCCCACTATCAAGTTCAAGAGTAATAGTTTGTGTTTGATCACTCATGGTGTTTCCACATCGACCACACTACGTTTGATACCAGATAGCTCGGTATGCGGTAGAGCTGTGGCCTGTTGATCCGTTGACGGGGCCAGTTTGGATGCTTCACGGATACGAAGAATCCAGTCCCATAAGGCCAACGGAAGCGGGACAACTAGCACCCAATGCTCTAAAATGGCTAGAACCATCAATGTGCTCAAAAATGTGAAGCTAATTGTCGTGAATATGCTATTGCCTGGTGCTACGGTTTGCATGATCAACCAGATACCAATCACCGTTGAGATGCTTACCGAAACGGGAAAGAAGGCATTCATTGCTCGTTTGGGCAAATAGCTGCACAGATACTGGAGGTGATCTGGTAAAAATTTCTCATTGAGATTTGGCACACCAAAAAAGACATTCAGTTTGGCGCTCATATGCATCCACCACATTAAAACGTAGGTCCATAATGCAAGCTGATTGTCCCCGCCCCAGGTCAGGAAGAGCAATACAATCGCTCCAAGTAACGACACAATTTCGTGGTGGATACAAGTTTGAAGTGCATACCAGAAACGTTGTTTGAGACTACAGGGTTGTGGGCATCGGGTGTGACGGGGTCCTGTAATGATGCCCATGTAGAAGCTTGTCATTTGCCAGCCCCACACCAGTGTCCCAAAAGTAAATGCGAGATACGCACCACCAATGCTGGTATCATAACGAATGGTTACAACCCACCACAACGACATCACAAGCAGCACCGTAGCACCGATAAAGCTCCAGCGGAACGTATGGCGGGGGAGGCCATCCAGATAAAAGATCAGACCCGTACTAAACCACCACAAAAAGAATGTAAAGAGTATTGGTAATAAATAAAGCTGCATGGATGCCTTTCAGGCCCAGAATGGACTCAATAGTGAGTCGATTCAGGCATTACGTGTAGCATTTGCTACACGCCATCGCATCTGCGGCATATAGTGTCGAACCTGGGCCGCCATAATATCCCCTGTCATACGCATTTGGACCAACCATGGCACCGGAGTCATCTTTTTGTGCATATATGACTCAAAGGTTAGCCGCTGCACATCCAGATTCCGGCACATGTCAGTGAATACTTCTTTCTGACGTGTGTTGCCATATCCCCACACTTGCAATCCTCGTAAAAATCGATACATAGTGCCATACTGTCGCCACCACTGCTGATCATATCGACGGAGGACCTGCTGAACTGGATTCGACAGATGCTCTGCTAGTACTTCTGCAGCCATCTTTCCGCTTTTCATTGCCCAGTAAATACCTTCGCCTGAGGTACCAACGACCAAGCCTGCCGCATCACCAATCAGCATGGCGCGATCAAATGACATGTGACGACGCGGATGCATTGGGAGCGCATGCGCTTCTCGCATAAAGATATTTCCACCTGCAAGCTCAGGAGCAATGCGTTGTTTGAGATTTTCAAGCAACTGACGGGCAGCTTTGGTATGTTTTGGTCCTGCCCCAATACCTACAGCAACATGGTCTTTTTTCGGGAATGCCCATGCGTACAAGTCAGGACTTACTTCGGTGCCAAGATAGAGATCAGCGGTGTCCTGCCAGCGCATCATTTTTTCTTCCGGCAGATAAAAACGCTCCTGAATCGCGATACAACGTGGCAAATTCGGGAGACCAAGCGCTTTTGCTGTTGGAGAGTAGGCACCATCAGCACCAATAACTGCTGCAACTCGCAGCGTTTGTTTGGTCTGGGTGACACGTTCGCGATAGTGTACGGTTACTCCTTGAGCATCCACATGCATATCGAGAAACTGACCTTCAATAATTTTGGCACCATACTGTACGGCACGCTGGCGCAAATAGGCATCAAAATCTTCGCGGCACACCATAGCAACATAGTCGTTCTCACTCGCCTCAAGACCAGCAACCTCAACTTCAGTGACACGTTCGGACGGGGAGTGAACCAGGGTACGATGCACCTTACGCGAGATCATTGTTTGTGGGATCTGAAACTCGTCAAACGCGACCGGTGGAACAGCACCACCACAGGGCTTGACATAGGAAAGATCACGCTCAAGCATAATGACGGGAACACCAGCCCGTGCAAGTGTTTCTGCGGCAGTAGCGCCTCCTACTGAAGCGCCAACAATAAGTACGTCGTCCATAGATCCTCCCACTAGTTTGATAATGGATTAACGTAATCCAATGGCAGCAACAAGCATACCAAGAACAAATAACAAAATACCTGTTGCATTGTAAAAGACTGCCTGACCCTTTGGATCACGAATAAGGCGTGCCTGGAACGGAAGTTGAAGCAAAAACAACCCCGCGATGATCGCCGCGGCAACCCAGCGCCCTGAGGCTGCGAGGATCATAATCACAAAGAGTTGGGCTGTATTCATAGTCAATACAGCAATCCATGCACCACCCCACGCTCCGTACATGACTGGAATAGTATTAATGCCAGCCATTTTGTCACCCTCGATACTTTTGAAGTCGTTGATTGTCATTATACCGTGGGCACCAACAGAATACCATATGGCAACCATAAGACTAACCAGTGTAATATCCGCAAAAGCAGCATGGCCAGCCAGCCATGGTAGGCCTTCGTATGAAATAGCAACTAGTGCATTTCCAATCCAACCATTGCGCTTGGCTCGAACCGGATGAGCACTGTAGATCACGGCCAGTACCATTCCAATAGCAGTGAGCAAAGCTACTTTCTCACCCAAAAACCAGGCAAGGCCCAAAGCTAATGCAGAAAGAATGCCAATCGTAATAAACACCTGTTTATTTGAAACAAGACCTGAAGGTATCAATCGCTGTGGTTCATTAATAGCATCGACATCTTTGTCACAATAATCATTGATAACTTGTGAGAGTCCACATACGATAGGTCCAGCAAGAAAGACCCCTAATGCCATCAATCCCAGAGTCTGCCAAGACCACAACGGTGCACCGCTGGCGATTGCCCCACATAAAAAAGCCCATGCCGGCGCAAACCACGTAACTGGCTTCATCAGTCCTACTGATCGCGCAAGTACGGATGGCCGCCGACTTACTACCACTGAAGATGTCGAAACAGAGGACTCTGGCATTATCGTCCTGACTAGTGGTGCGAAGTGTAGCAACTGTGCTACACCTCACACACGATACTTTATCACTATTGTGGTGGTTCCGTTGAAAGAACAGCTGGGACCAAACTTGGATCACGTATTGCACCAGGCGGTACCTGTGCTTCTTGATGACAAGTGTAACAGGAAGGAACTTGATCTGCGTTCCTATTCATAATATCAAGATAGTTTTCCTGCATATGCTGTGTCATCAACAACATGGTTGTTGCATGTCCCTTATTCTCAACTTCATCAAGTGGGAAATAACGTGCGTTATGACAGTAGGTACATCCCACACCCAGACTCTTGTTCATGTGGTACATGACATTCTGATTGAGTTGAACATCATCCAATGATTTATCCTGATTACCAGTAACTGCTAATCCACCAGGATACTCAAGATCCAGCGGCAACTCAAAATCATCAGGTAAAGTAACTAATGCCTCTTCCGGATAACGATCAAAGATGGGTTGACCATTGTGGCATGTTGCACAGGTAACCTGTACGTTCCCAACTTCTTGGTTTACCGTAGCTGGAAGTTGCGTAATAAAATTCTGATTAAGATCGGCAGTCATCAACATCATTTGACGAGCCAAATCTTTATTGGCATTACCCTCTCCAGCAAAATTGCTGATATCGTGACAATAGCTACAATCAACTTTCAAACCACCTGACACTTGGTTGACCATGTACGCTGAAATCTCAGCAGTAGTCATACCCTGAAGTACTTCCACAGCCTGTGGTTCAGGGAACTCGGCTGTATACTCAGCCATGGCTTGCTGTGACTCAGTGCTGAAATAATCACCAGTGGAATCATACGCGACATATGTCGATGGTGCCTCTGCTTCTGGGGGCCGTAGGATGGTTGCGATCCACACTACGATCCCAATACTTGAGAAGGCGAATATTCCCGCCATAAGTGCAACCACGATATAGAATATGGTACGCTG
>JBCDFA010000072.1:0-25400 GCA_039178835.1 Chloroflexota bacterium | reverse complement strand
TTTTTCAAGATCTTATCCCCTTTGTTGATGCCGTTTTTCCAACCATTCCAGAGCGGTCGCAGCGAGGTATTGTGGGCTTCTCGCTTGGGGGGGCCATGGCGATGAAGGCTGCTGCCCAGAGGCCAGATGTGTTTGCCACTACTTGTAGTTATGATGGGACGATTCTGTATGCGTTGGATGATGGCCGACGTATACGGAGCACCGACCGCATTCTTGAGCATCCGATGCTTGGTCCGGTCTATGGTTTTCCTCGTGATCTTGAATTTGTTGCGAATAACAGCCCTGCTACCCTCATCCTGCGTGGTGATGCCACAATGTTACAACAGGTGACGTGGCTAGTTGGCTATGGGCCCCGTCAGAGTGAGCCGTGGCAAGCCAACTTCTACCGTGGTGAACATTTACTGCGCTGCTTGCGTACTCACGGTATTGAGAACGTCTTACCACACTGTGATTTTCCCAGCGGCGATCATACATGGCGATCTACCGACGCCTTTATGAAACTCGCCTTACCCATCCAGAATCGTGTTTTCTATGAGAGTCACCTCTCTCTCTCATAAACCCTTCTTAAACAGCACGCCAGCAATCCGTATGATTGATAGACAGTGCACTGGCGATACACCGGGGCCGTGACTGCCATAGCCCTTGGGCACCCGCTTCGTCACGAGCCCCACCAAACACCCTACAATCAGGCGTGTTTTGGTATCACGTGCCAGCCAGATCCGCTGCTGATGGGCTTTGCAACGCACAAAGGACCACTACTCGTCACACTGAATGGCGAGACATCGTTTTTTGGGTCGCCACGGTTACGTGGCGTGGTTGGGCATGTTATTTACGGTTTACATACTACGGTAACCAGCGTAAAGAACGACCGGTGACGCGAACGATACTAGCCAATGAAAGACGTTCGCGCAGCCGTGTATCCACCAAAGCGCGTGTCTCTGGACGCTCGGTCGGTGTTGCGGTGCTTGGACACATGGGCGACCACACGGCTTACAGGCGAATTTGGGTTTGCCATGGTGAATGCGACCATTTTTGATCACCGCTGCGGATTGACCATTTGGGCAATAGGGCATCGTGCACCTCCGTTGGTGCAAGACTAACCAGGGCTCCTGATACCACTATCTTTGCATGACTACCCGGAAAACTATTACCTCGATTGGTTTGGTGGTCTGGGTGACTGGAGTGTAGCTTCAGATGAAAAATCGTATGGTGCGGCATTGCTCCTTGCACAGGAGTCTAGCAACAACTGTTTCCAGAGCGATGTTGAGAACTGGCTCGATATGTGGATTGACGGTACTGGAGCAGTACAGTACACATCGGGTGGTTGGGCATGGTGAGCCGAGTGGGGTTCACTGGCTCTCAGTTCATCAACAGCCTTCCTTGCCGGAGTGTAGAACGATACAGTCAGAGCCGATAACCGATATGTCGATTTTGCTGCCAATCAAGTGAATTATATCCTCGGCGATAATCCGAGGGACTTTAGCTACATGGTTGGATTTGGCGATAACTATCCGCTCCGTCCACATCATCGTGCAGCGCATGGTGAAAGTGATATAGGTAGCAGTGAGCCGAACAACCATATTCTTTATGGAGCACTTGTTGGTGGTCCCAAGTCGGACAATGATTTTGACTACTCAGATGATCGGACTGATTGGGTTATCAATGAGGTAGGTACTAGCTATAATGCTCCGCTGATGGGTGCCCTGGTATTTGTGTATGATCGCTATGGTGGTCAGCCGCTTTCGGACGAAGAACTGAGTGCGTTACCAGGTATTCGCTAATACGTACTTGATAGACACTTCTCGTTGATCAAGGTGATACAGACGGCTACGTTTTTTGGCCGTCTGTATCATCATATTACAGATATTTCTCTCACACCTAACTACACGTGCCATATGTTATGCCAATTTGACTTCCTCTTCATACTTCTACTGCTTTTTGTAAGATGCGTATAGAAAGCCTGTCATCCTTGTTGGTTTGGAGCCAATTGCTTGGCCAGTTGTATTGACCATAGAGCGCACATAATTCCATAGACGATTGCAATCTGAATGTTTAGCATAGCACAAGAGCAGATACGCTCGTGAACAAAAGTCTCAGGGCTCTGTCTCATCATTTAGTGGTATCTGACACATCACCCCTATGAGACTATGCAACTGATGAAAGGATGAATGTCTATGCTACAACGAAATAGAATGCTTCAGAAAGGTATATTGATCGTCCTGATGCTAACAATTGTTGCAGGAGGTCTTAGTTTTAGCATGGCCCACAACACGGCTGCTGCTGAAACAGATCTGTCAAACGAGTATACCTGGAAGCCGCTCAAAACGGGCGCTGGTGGCTGGGTAACAGGTATTAATATCCACAAGGATGGTCAGGTTATATATGTGCGTACCGATGTTGGTGGTGCCTATCGCTGGAATGAAGAGACTACCTCGTGGAAACAGATCGTCACCGCTCAATCCATGCCTGACGCAGAGCTATATGGATATGGTGGTGTGATCAGTCTTGTCGCAGCCCCCAGTGACCAGAATCGCGCTTATATGGCGTTTGATGAATCGATCTATCAGAGTGATGATCAAGGCGAAACCTGGGTTGAGACTAGTTTAACTGAATTGCGTGATATCTCTAATGGACCAGGAAGGCAACAGGGCGAACGTCTGGCCGTTGATCCTGCCGATGCGGATATCGTCTATTTTGGTTCAGCCTCAAAAGGTCTTTTTAAGACCGAAGATGGTGGTGCCAATTGGACCAATGTGTCTGCGGTGCCACCAAGTGATGAAGATGAGTATGGTGTAGGCAATGTGATGTTCGATGCGAGTAGCAACGTAATTGATGGAGCAAAGACCTCGACGCTCTATGCGACAGTCCATCAGAAAGGTATCTACCAGAGCACTGATGCCGGGCAGAACTGGGAGAGAATCTCCGGTGGCTCGGGCCCAGCGAACAATGCGCGATTCCAGCACATTGATATTGCTTCAGACGGAACACTGTACGTAACGATGCGTAACCCAGACCAGATATGGAAGTTTGATGATAATAACTGGTCGAATATTTCTCCGGCTAATGCATCGTTTAGTACAGTTGCGGTTGCTCCAGATAACCCGCAGAAAGTGCTTGTCTTCCGTGATGGTGGCGATGCTTGGCGTTCACTTGATGGCGGGACCAACTGGACATCGCTGACCAAATCACGTACGGCAGATGACATACCCTGGCTGGAATGGGCCGATCTGAGTTGGATGTCGGTCGGGAATATTGTATTCGACCCACAGGTCCCAGATCGCCTGTGGTTTGCCGAAGGGATGGGAGTATGGCGCACGACCGATATCAACGATGATGATATCAACTGGGTTTCTATCGGGGAAGGTATTGAAGAGTTAGTAACGAACGATGTCGTTGTTCCACCAGATGGCAAACCTGTTACCGCCCATTGGGATCGTCCAATCTTCTACCATGCTGATCCTGATCAATTTCCTGTCGAACACGGCGTGAGCCCCCGCTTTAATTCAGCATGGGACCTGGACTACTCGGTTGAGAACCCAGAATTCCTGGTCGGAATTATTTCTGATCATCGCTTCTGCTGCGAAGGTGACGGGCAGGCCTATCAGGGTGTGTATTCTACCAATGGTGGTCAGACGTGGGAGCAGTTTGATGCGTTCAAAAACAACACGCAACCTGACGATTTACAGTTTGGCAATATCGCTGTAGCTGCGAATGATACAGACAATATTGTATGGCTCCCCAGTCGCAACAAGGCACTCCATTACTCGAAAGATCGTGGTAAGACTTGGACACCTGTTATTCTTCCTGGTACCGAAGACATGAAGGATGATGAAGGTCAGTATAATGGGGGCTCGCATTTCCAATATTACCTCAATCGTAAGGTACTTGTGGCCGATCCGGTGCTTGATAACACATTCTATCTCTACCATAACAATAATGGTATGTATCGTAGTACGGATGGTGGTGAAAACTGGGAGAATCTGGCAAGCACTGATCTTCCAATCGGATGGGCTGTTGGTTGGTTTAACGCCACACTAAAAGCGACACCTGGGAAAGAAGGACATCTCTACTGGACGCCAGGCACTCTCGATGGGCAGAGTTTCCCCATGTATCGTAGTACGGATGGTGGTGCTACTTGGACCGCTCTCGAGCAGACAGCCGATGTTGCCACATTGGGCTTTGGGAAAGCTGTGACAGCAGATGGCTATCCAACGATCTACATGCAAGGCCGTGTCAATGATGAGCCAGGGGTCTGGCGTTCAACTGATGAAGGTGCTACATGGGACAAGATTGCGACCTATCCGCTTGGTATTTACGACAAGATAAAAGCTATTGATGGAGATAAAGAGGAGTTTGGAAAGGTCTACATGGGATTTGGGGGTGTTGGCTTCGTGTATGGTCAACTGTCGGATAGCCAATCACCAGCACCTGAGCCAACGGAACAAGTCTATCTGCCCATGATTCAGTCGTTGACACTCATCAATGCCGACACCGATCAGCCGATTGCAGAGTACGATCCAATCCCTGCTGAGGCAACCCTTGATCTCAGCGACCTGCCAACCAGCAACCTGAGTATCCGGGTCGACACCGAACCAGCGACCGTGGGGAGTGTGCAGTTTGCACTCAATGGTGAGCCGATACAAATAGAAAATCAAGTTCCATATGTAATTGCCGGTGATGCAAATGGTGGTACCGATTATCGCCCATGGACGCCGCCTACAGGTGAGCATACGTTGACCGTGACTCCTTACACACAGTCGAGCGGACAAGGTGACGTTGGTGGGTCGAGCACCGTTCGTCTGACCATAACCAAGTAACGCTCCGTCACATCAATATACACTATTCTACGGCAACTCGCCTGGATATATGATAACTATCCAGGCGAGTTGGCATTATGTATACAAGCTTTTTGATTAGGAATCAACTACAGCTGTTGGCATATGTGCCACTATACTTCCTAATTGCAATAAGTTTATATATTTTAATTAATTTTAGTAAAGGGGTATATTTATTATTACGCAAGCTCTATTGATACTTACAAGGTTGACCAAAAGGTGAGCACATACGTGTAGTTTCTTAACTACTTGGCTGCTATGCTGACCTGAATGAAGCTTAGGGTTATCGCTCTGTGATAGCTATCTATTCTATGGAAGGAAAGACTATGTATCGTTCACGTATGGTATCACTTTATGTACTGTTAGTACTCACGCTAGCTTTTGTAGCTGGCAGTGGAGGAATGTTCCGTAGTGTGTTTGTGCAGACGACGGCTGCTCAGTCAACCACGGCGGTAGAGTGGCATGTTGCTCCCAATGGCTCAGACGATAATGATGGCAGTGCGGCTGCTCCGTTCGCGAGCCCGCAGAAAGCATTTGATGCTGTTCAGCCAGGCGAAACAGTTGTTATTAATGCCGGTACATACAATGTTGATAAAGCGCTGGAATTGCATAACAAGCAGGGAACTGCTGCCCAACCGATTCTGGTGCGGGGTGAAGGAATGCCAGTGCTCAAAGTCGCCAACCAGGACGATATTACCTTATGGCGAGGCTTAGTCGAGATTGTTGACTCATCGTATCTCGTTGTACAAGGTGTACGCCTGGAAAACTCGGGATGGTTTGGTTTTAAGGTCGAGGGTGGTAACAACATTACTCTTGAGGAGAATGAAACCTTTATCTCACTTGCATCAGCCATTTACACTTTTGAGACCTCTGATATGCAGATCGTCCGTAATGATGTGTCACGCTTCTGCGATTTAGGTGAACACGTGAAAGGTTCTACTTGTCAAGAAGGTATTTCAGTTGTCGGAACGGATGGGTTTGAGGTTGCCTGGAACAAAGTTCATAGCTCACCGCAGGGTGAAAACCTCAAACCTGGTGGTGGTGAAGGCATCGACATCAAAGAAGGTAGTAAGAATGGGACGGTTCATCACAATGAAGTATACGATCTCCCACAGATTGGTATCTATGTGGATGCCTGGGATCTCCTGACCGAAAACATCGATGTGTATGCTAATCGCATCTATCGAACGGCTTCCGGGATGGTCGTTGGTGCCGAAAACGGCGGTACAGTACGCAATGTTAGTGTCTACAACAATGTCATTTATGATACCGGGTACCACGGTATTATCGTTTCCAAGGTAAGTAAAGATGGCCCACGTGAAAATATTCGCATCTACAACAACACTGTCGTCAACAATGGCTATACGGAAAACAAGCCACCCTGGTGTACATTGTGGGGTTGTGATGATTGGGGATATGGTCTGCGTATGGAGACCACGGCAGCAAGCGATGTGAGTATCCATGACAACATTTTTACTGATAATGTGTCTGCTCCGGTCTTTGTCGAATATGGAGCCGAGTCAAAAGTCAATATCGATACTAATCTGATGTATCCAGAGGGGGCCGAGGATCGGGCATTGAAGGGGAATAATCCAATTATTGCCGAGCCGCTCTTTGTTGATGCAGGAGCCAAGAACTATCGCTTGGGTGTAGGAAGTCCGGCCATTGGGGTTGGTATTGGTGGCGAGTCCCTTGATGTTGATATCGATGGTAACCCACGCGACGCGAATGCTCTTGATCTAGGCGCCTATGCTTTCCAGGGGACCGCCTCCCCAAATCCTACCCCAATCCCGACGCCACCTGTCTATTTGCCGATGATCCAGTCGCTCACGCTGATCAATGCGGACACCAATCAACCAATCGCTGAGTATGATCCTATCCCTACAGAAGTCACACTTGACATGGGTACGCTACCAGCGCTGAGTGTGCGTGCCAATGCCGGAACAACTGCGTTTGGGAGTGTCCAATTCGTGCTCAACGGTGAGGTGATACATACCGAGAATTACGCTCCTTACGCAATTGCCGGGGACAATGCCGAAGGGTTTGTTGCCTGGACGCCGCCAGTGGGTGAACACACCCTGACCGTTCTTCCTTACACACAGGCAGATGGACAAGGTGACGCAGGCGAGGCAATCGCGATCAATCTAACCATCACTGAGTAAATGAGCTATTATCGCTCTTGCTTGATAGTTCCGACAGGATGTATTCATACACATCCTGTCAGATATTGTTTGTACATTGTATTTTTGAAAGAATAACTACACGAATTGGCATATATGCCATTTTCACTTCCTGTTCACATATGGGATTTGCCGATACAACATTGTGCATATGCTGAGAAAAGCCCCTTTATCGGTTGCACTGCTGCCATTCTAGACTGATGATACTGTGAGCATTTGCCTATAGGCAGCCATACAATATATTGCTAATATAAGCGACGGTATACAGCTTAGTAGCACAATACTTGATTGTGTACCTGATACCTTTTGGAAGGATAGTATCTATGTTTTCTCGTGACACACGTCGTTCCTGGATGACCTGTCTGCTGTGGAGTAGCATTTTGCTACTGATGACGACTATGATCATCCATACCGTACCTACGCAGGGTGCATCAACCACTGCACATACAAACGTTTCTACGTCCAAGAAGGTTATTGAGTGGGGATGGGATCAGCCAACGCCTGAGTATATTCGTGACAATATTCGTGCTATGGAAGAGCAACCATTCAATGGCATTGTCCTACGTCCCGGTGATCGCTTCATTTTAGGCTTTGATAATACATTATGGACTGAAGAAGATCTCCAGATCGATGCACTAGCAGAGATTGAGTGGGAGAGCTTTACCGATAACTTTATTAGTCTCAGTATGATTAGCAAAAACAACGATCCTGATTGGTATGACGACAGCTTGTGGGAGACAATTGATGCTAACATACGCCTTATGTCACAAGCTATTGCTGCTTGCCGATGTGAGGGGCTTGTCTTTGATCCAGAATTTTATTTTCGAAATGAAACCTATAGCCCCTGGATTTATGAACAGTCTTTGTATCCCGGTCAATCATTTGAAAATGTTGAGCAGAAAGTGCGTCAACGTGGCTCGCAATTTATGACATCGCTCCAAAGTGAAGTCGACCATTTGACTATTATCTCCGTCTGGATGACTGGTATTGTGCGGGCCCAGGCCGAAGCGGACAATGGAGATCGTTCCACTGGTGAATATGCTTTATTGCCAGCGTTTATCAATGGTATGTTGGATGTAGCCCATCCAGAAAGCGTGATTGTAGATGGCAATGAAGGTACCTATTACCACGATGCAACTACCAAATTTTATCAAGGGTACGAATATCTTTATGGCGCATTCGATTATCTTGCACCAGAACATCAGGACAAAGTTGGTACTCAATTACAGATTGCTGCTGCACTTTATGCCGATCTGGTGCTGGACGGTGTGTTAGATGATCGCACCATACCAGATAGTCTGCGTCAAGACTGGTGGAAACACAATACGTATCACGGGTTAGCGGTAAGCGATGAGTATTTGTGGGTCTACAGTGAAGGAATGGACCTCTGGCCTGGTGACGAATATCCTGGTACCAACTACTCCGAAGAAGATTTCACAGATGTCCCTCCATTTGAGGGAATGCTGGAGGGATTGCGTGACGGCTATGATTTGTATCAGGCAGGGGAACCATTGGGCTACGATATGTACAAACAGGATTATGGCGACCCTGATGAAGTCCCCACCATCATTACCAGCCCAAGTGCAACGATTACCAGTCCGCAGAATGGTACCCAGGTAGATAGCGGAGAAGCCATCAATGTCACTGTTGCAACCACTGGCGACAACATAAGTGAGGTGCAACTGCTCCTGAACTCGCGTGAAGTTGCGACAAGTACGGATGCCCCGTTTGAATTCACGCTGACTGATGTGCCAAATGGTCATCATGTGCTGATTGCCCGTGTGTTCGATGACGAAAGTAGTCCTGGAGATGAAAGTAGTCCTGGAACGTCGGCTCCAGTTAACCTTACAGTTGGTTCAGACGCTGCTGCTCAGCCGGTATATCTTCCACTCATTCAAAATGTGGCACTGGTTGATGCCGCCACCGGTCAGCCCATTCCGGAGTTTACTACACTGGACGGTTCAGTTGATCTGAGTTTGCAGGAGTTACCTGAGCAACTCAGCCTGCAAGTCATCACCGACGCAAAACATCGTGGGAGCGTCCAATTTGCTCAAGATGGCCAGATCGTCCAGACCGAAAACCACCAACCATACTGTATAAAGGGAGATCGTCCAGTCAACGATAGACGTGCCTGCAATGCAGTACAGTGGTTGACCACACCTGGTGAGTATGAAGTGACCATTACTCCTTTCGCGAAAAAGGATGCACAGGGTAAGCAAGGCGAACCTTATATTCTGTCACTCAATGTGACCTCTTAATGTTTATCTGCGTCGTTAGGAAGAGTTTTCTGGCGACGCAGTCTTCTACATCTTGAGGAGACTCATCTCATGAAATCACGTTTATTCCACCTCTTCCTCATCATGACAGTTGGGAGTGTGCTTGTGGTCAGTGTGACCGCAAGTAATGCCCATAACACCAGTACACATACACCAGCAGCGCAGGCCAACACACAAGGGAACGATGCTCCAGTGCTCCCCGATGGCTTCATGCCAAGTATCAAAGACTATGGTGCCAAAGGTGATGGCGTGACCGACGATACTGCGGCCATTCAAGCGGCACTCGACGATGGTCGGGTCGATGAAAATGGTGAGATGCTCCACCCATCGCCAGATGACTATAATGGCCGCACCAAGGCGCTCTATTTTCCACCAGGCACCTACCTTGTATCAGACAAAGTGGCCTGGGTCGGTTGCTGTTTGACGATCCACGGTGCAGGGAGTAGTGAAACGACGATCAAGCTGGTCGATGGTGCTGCGGGTTTTGACGATCCTGAGAATCCTAAACCAGTCATTCAGACCGAGAAAACCAATGAAGCGTTTCGCAATAATGTCTGGCACCTTACCGTAGATACAGGAAAAAACAATCCCGGTGCCGTCGGTGTCGACTATATCGCCAGCAACCATGGTTCCATGCGTAATGTCGTGATTCGCTCCGGTGATGGTCAGGGTGCGCGTGGTATTGACCTGACCCGCAAATGGCCTGGACCACTCATGATCAAAGATGTAACGGTCGAGGGCTTTGATATCGGGATCGATATCAACCACGGCGAGTATGGTATGACACTGGAAAACATTACGCTGAAGAACCAGAAGCAGGCTGGGCTACAATGTGCAACCAACACCGTTTCGCTCCGCAAACTCACCAGCGTGAACGAGGTTCCGGCGATCCGCACTCGCAACTATAACTACGACCCTGATGGCCCCGGCATCTGCACCATGGTCGTGCTTGATAGTGATCTGACAGGTGGCGCTTCGGATGTTAGTGCTATCGAGAGCAGTGGTCTGCTGTATGCACGCAACATCAAAACTAGTGGTTATCAGTCGGCGATTGAGCAAAAGGGAACGGTAATCGAAGGATCCAATGTATCTGAGTATAGCTCCAAAACAGAGATGCTGTTTGAGAACTCACCAGCACGCTCGCTCAATTTGCCAATCGAAGAAACTCCAACCTTTGAAGACCCCAATATGGAGAATTGGGCCGCAGTGGAGTGTACTGGATACTATCCAAGCTGTGGTGTGGCAGGTAGTTTGCAGGAAGCATTTGATTCAGGTAAGACCACCGTTTACTTCCCTTTCGATATACGAATGGTCTACGATGAGTTAACTATTACCGTGCCTCCGCACGTGCGTCGTATTGTTGGTTTTACCAGCATCACCAACGGCGGTGGGAAGAATGGTGGTGGTATCAAGTTTGTGGTGTCAGACGACCACACTGAGCCATTGATCATCGAGCAGTTTGGCTATGGCGTTAAGATTGAGCACACGGGCAAGCGGACGCTCGTATTGAAAGATAGCAAATTCCGCTACAAGAGTGAACCAGGTGCGGGCAACCTCTTCCTCGAAAATGTGGAAATCCATAACTTTACCATGTACGACTCGCAGAAGGTCTGGGCGCGTCAGTTCAATAACGAGCGCCGTGGTGACACCAAGATTACCAACAACGGTGGTCAACTCTGGGTCTTTGGTATCAAGACTGAGGGAACCGGAACAGTGCTTGACAACCGCGATGGAGCAAAAACTGAGATGCTTGGTGTGCATGTGCTCCCAGCCGAGGAGTTTGATGCTGAGGAGAAAAAGGAACCGATTTTCCGTAGTACAAATTCGAGCTTTTCCGCCATTTACACAGCCATTGCATATTCCGAAGCAGAAAAATATGGCGCACAGGTGATCGAAACACGTGGTGATGAGACCAGAACAATGCTAACCAAAGGCGCTCCATCCTTCTACAGCCGTATGGGATTGTATGTAGGCCATAATGAGTCTGCTCCACCAAAACCTGAGCAGACACCGCAAGTCTATCTGCCAATGATCCAGTCGGTGTCCCTGATCAATGCCGATACGGATGAGCCGATTGCGGGCTATGAAACACTTTCAGGTGATGTAACACTTGATCTGGCTACATTACCAACTAGCAATCTCAGCCTGCGTGCCAGTACGGAGCCCGCACAGGTCGGGAGTGTACAGTTTGCGCTTGATGGTGAAGTCATTCAGACCGAGAACCAGCTGCCCTATGTGGCTGCGGGAGATACCAACGGTGGCCAGGATATCCTGCCCATGGCGCTGCCAGATGCGGGAACACATACTGTGACCGTGACGCCCTACACTCAGCCACAGGGCCAGGGCGAGGCTGGTCAAGTAACTACTCTCAATGTGATGATTAGTTCGTAAGTGTATCTCAGTGCCTGAATGGAAAATAGACTCCATTCAGGCAGGTCATATACATGTAAACGACAGCTATTGTCCAATTGTCTGTGGCACATTGTGTGGAATAGGTGTGAAACAGACTATCTTTACTGCGAAAGGAATGAGTCTATGTCTATGCATAAGTCTCGTATCGTATGTCATACTGGGACATTGTTCCTAATACTTTCACTGGTCTGTGTAATTGCCATGGCCACACAGTTACAGGCTGCTGCTACTGATGCTACTACTTCAAGCACATCATCTGTTCTTTCAGAGCAGCTTTCCGAAGCAATGCCACCAAGTCAACTCTTACCAGTCGGTACAGAAACCATTGAATTTAGTGTTACGACCAACGAGCCAGCAATTGTTAAAGCCGATATCGACGATACCTCCTTTGCAGATATGCAATACACGCTGAGTACCGATAATCAAAAGACTCACACTCTAAGTATCCCAGCGGAGGTAGACACACCTTATCCGTTTGTCATCAAAGCAGCCTCGATAGATACTCCTGATACACCCTGGGATGTTACTCGCACAGTTAATTACCGAGTCATGCGTCAATACAATCCTTCATATCCACGTACTTTTACGTTGTGGTGGCCCCGTTGGGGTGATTGGGACGAGGTAACAGCCGAGAAGCTGTCCAAACTAAGTATGACAGTGTTTAACCTGCATGGGTACGATGAACCGGATGGGTATAAGCCCATTGATCCAGCGATTTTCCAGAAGGCCAAACAACTCAATCCACACCTGAAGATTTTGACTCAGCTTTACAGTACGTATGGATGCGATGACGCTTTTTGTGCCTTGCTCGAAGAAGTGGACCAGGACCCTGATCATCCACTGTATCAGCAGATTTTTATTCGCAATGCAGATGGTACTCTATGGGAATACGGTGCTGGCCAGGATTGGGCGCATCCAGTTTACAATTTTGCCAACCCTGAGACCGTTGCATTTTTAATAGAGCAAAATAGTAAGTTGTGGCAGGGCGATGTGTTAACGTTTGACGGAGCTTTTATGGACAATTGCTGGCGTGGTTTTGCAGGAGTTAATGATGGTCGGGGAGCCGATACTGCAAAGTTTATCGACTTGGATCTTGACGGTCAGGCAGATGATCCCAAAGTACGCGATACGGCATATGAATATGGCTTACAAGACTTCTTGCGTGGACTGCGTGCCGAAATGCCCAATGCAATCCTCCTTTGTAATGCTACCTTTGGAAGCCCGGACGAGAAGAAGTTACACGATCCTGGTCAGCCCCTTACAGATCGTGAAGGTAAGCCATATAATTATACTGATTATCTTAGCGGCATCGAATATGAAGATGATCTTGTAGTACTAAGCTATTTTGATGACTATTGGAGAAGCTTTGATGAACTCATGAGTGAATATAAGCAGTGGGATCAAGCCAATCCAGCAATCAACATTATGCCGAACAAAATCCTGGTTGATGGTTCGGAAGATGATGCACTGGCGTACAACAATCTCCAATCAATGCGCTACAGTCTGGCTGCAGCGCTTATGGGCGATGGAGTCTACCTGCATGGTGGCTGGGGGCACTACACCTATTTTGATGAATACGACGCTGATCTGGGGTATCCAGAAGAGGATTTTGGCGCACCCATTGCCGAGGGTAGTACGGTGTGGCGTCGCAATTTCACCAACGGAGTGGCGCTCGTGAATACGAGTTCTGATAAAGCTATAACGGTTGATTTGGGTAGAACCTATCGAGCATTAAAAGGCGATCAGGACCCATCAGTTAATAACGGACAAAAGATGACAGAGGTCGAAATTCCACCGCTCGATGGTCGCATTTTACTGCGCGAAGATAATACAACTCAACCAACTCCCACTCCCGGCGTCTACTTGCCAATGATCCAGTCAGTGTCCCTGATCAATGCGGATACGGATGAGCCGATTGCGGGATATGAAGCACTCTCAGGTGATGTGACACTCGATCTGGCCACACTACCAACCGACAACCTGAGTCTGCGTGCCAGTACGGAGCCCGCACAGGTCGGGAGTGTGCAGTTTGCGCTTGATGGTGAAGTCATTCAGACCGAAAACCATCTGCCGTATGTGGCGGCGGGGGATACCAACGGTGGCCAGGATATCCTCCCCATGGCGCTGCCAGATGCGGGAACACATACTGTGACCGTGACGCCCTACACTCAGCCACTGGGGCAGGGCGAGGCTGGTCCACCACTCACCCTTGAGCTTGAGATACCAAGTTGATCTGGCAAACGTAGATACACACCATACGGTTGTGGCGGTTTATAACCGCCACTTATTTTTGCCTTGCTATGGCCCCATAAAATACACAAATTTGCAAAAAAAGTGAATATCGGGTATATATTGAGGCATCAACGTTCGTGTGAAGGAGGGTACTGATGTCTCGTTTCCCAATGCTTATTGCTTGCTTTATCTTATGCTTTGTCACCATTCCAACACTCGCCCATGCCCAACCAACACTGCAAGTTGTCCCCGAAACGACCACACCAGCTGTTGGTGAAATTGTTTCATTCCAGATCACCGTAACAGATGCCAATGATCTGACCAACATTTCGTGCATTTTCGATGAGTCTCAACCAGATGCGTCATCATTCTATAACCCCATCCTTTCTGATCCCGATGAATTTGAGACCGATTATGCTTACACCTCACCAGGGCCAAAGACAGCGACCTGCGAACTTCGCGATAATTTTGGCGCAGTGTTGACCGACCCAGTGGTTATGGAGTTGACTGTTGAGGACGGCCTACAGGTCTTTCTTCCCTTAATAATACAGTAATCCATTTGTCAGTTTTATTGTGTTCAGCCATACCGTTCAGTACGAAACACTTTTGATGGAATAGCGGCATGTCAGAGCAAAATATAGTTTACACAAACGGTAAACAGCATGCCCATAGTACGTTGGATCGGGTTTGCTTTGCCCCGTACTAGTGGTAAGTGTTTGTGGAATATCTCCAGTGAGCACGGGGATTGCTGATATTCGTCTATACACAAAGGAGCAAGGTGATGATACGCAAGCGTCTGGTCTTTGGGCTGCTGTTCGTGTTGGTGTGTGGAACACTCAGGACAGCACAGGCCCGCCCGGTTGGTAGTGAGTAATTCCCTCAGACTGGCTTTACAGTGCCTGAACCGATCCTGAGCGCCTATACCCAGTTTGGTGCGGTGCCGCTGCTGGGGCTCCCGATCTCAGCCGCGATGGAGACCGACTGTGAAGGAACGCCCTGTACAGTGCAGTGGTTTGAGCGCTCACGGGTGGAGGTACTGATCACCGGGGAGCGCTATCGTGGGCGGATTGGCGCAGACTATCTGTCGGGACGGGGACGCCGTGGGTCTTTGGGGATGGCACTACCCCCGACGGGTGTCAGCTCGTGCCGGAGACGGGGCACACCATCTGTGAGCCATTCCTGAGCGCGTGGCAGCAGTTCGGTGGGGTGGAGCGGCTGGGCTTGTCGATTTCGGGTGTACAGGATGAGACCTATGTGGACGCGGGGACTGGCCAGACGGTGAGCTTCCCGACGCAATGGTATGAGCGCGGTGCATTAGAGGCGCAGCCAGATGGCGTCCAACTGCGCTTGCTGGGCAACCAGACCTACCCAACCTGGGCGGAGCGCCTACTGGCCGACCTGATCAACGCTGAACGGCAGCAGGCGGGCTTGAATGCGCTGGAGTGGTACGATGGGCTAGCCGAAGTCGCCCGAGCGCACAGTGCGGATGCGGCACAAAACAACTTTGAGTCCCATACCAGCTCGGATGGTAGGCAACCGTGGGAACGCCTCGCTGTGCTTGAATTACCCGGTACGTTTAATGGCGAAGTTATCTCTTTCCACCTTAGTCCAGTGCGTTCGATTGAACGTTTGATGCAAAGCGATGGTCACAGAAATATCATACTTAGTTCGGATTCAACACACTTTGGAGTAGGATATAGCTTCGTTTTGGGTCCTGTCAAACCAGACAATGGACCTGCAACCGTTTGGACGGTCGACTTTTGGAATATGCCCTGAGTTGTGTCATCGTTCTGTAGCATCTGTTGAAGCAACCACTTCTACAATACACAAGAACACATTGTGCAAAGGCAAAGGACACACCGAGCGTGTGTCCTTTGAACTCAAACAAACTCTCCCCGTCGCCCGAGCCTTTAGGCCCATGCGCGTCAGAATTAGCTTATGTCAGATACAGATCGTATGAGTTGAGTGCTCGGAGATAATTGGCACGCTCAAAGGCGGCAGGTTCGGCAACAGCCTTCTGGCTCATGCTGCCCTGCATCTGCTCAATTGACTCGTACTCAAATTCCTCCATCCATGCTTCGAGATCTTTCAGAATCTCACTCAGGCGTCCGGTGCCATTCGCCAGGAGCGTTGATGTCATCATCGCGACTTTGGCGCCGACCATCATCGATTTGAGCACATCGGCAGCGCTGTGCACACCACTGGTCAGCGCAAAGTCTGTTTTGATGCGATCATACATGATGGCGATCCAACGCAGCGGTAGGCGTAGTTCCTGCGATGAGCTAAGTTGCAGGTTTGGCACAACTTCGAGATTTTCCAGATCGATGTCTGGTTGGTAGAAGCGGTTGAAGAGCACCAGCCCATTGGCTCCTGCATCCACAAACCGTCGTGACATGTATGGCAATGCGGTAAAGAAAGGACTTAGTTTGACCGCAATCGGAATTTTTACCTGCAGGCGTACTTCTTTGACCAGCGAGACATAGACATCTTCAACTTCAGAGCTACTAAGGTCGATATCGGTCGGCAGGTAGTAGATATTTAGCTCCAACGCATCTGCGCCAGCTTCCTCTATACCTTTGGCGTATTCGACCCAGCCCCCTGGTGAGACACCGTTGAGGCTGCCAATAACCGGAACACTGACTGCTTTTTTCGTCCGATGAACATGCTCCAGATAGGTGTCTGGTTCAAGGTTATATTCATCAAGTTCGGGAAAATAGCTGAGTGCTTCGGCGTATGTTTCCGTTCCACGGTTGAGGTAATGATCGAGTTCATTGCTCTCGTGGGTGATCTGCTCTTCAAAGAGCGAATACATGACAATGGCTGAAGCACCCGACTCTTCGAGACGCTTCACCAGATCGAGTTTCTTGGACATCGGTGAAGCTGAGGCAACCAGCGGATTCTTCAGTGAAAGACCTAAATACGTTGTCTTCAAATCAGGCATGAGTACCCTCCTCGTACATACCATCACCAGTTGATGGTAGAGGACCATTTGTCTTAGCAATATATGTTGCGATTATCATTGTTCAATAGTCTCCCGCTCCTCTCACTCCTGTCCATCTCACCAGCTACTCACTACTCAGGCTTATCGTTGCTGGAGGCGGTAACCAGGTGTTGATAGTAGCTCCAGCGGTCGTTGACATCGTTTTGAGCAAGGTCCATTAATGCTGCAGCGCGTTCACCATCGCTTTGCTGGAGCATGCGATATCGTGTTTCGTTGTAAGCGTATTGCTCAAACGGAATACTCGGAGCCTTCGAGTCGATAGTCAACGGATTCTTGCCCTGTTCGATCAGGTCGGGATTGTAGCGGTACAGAGTCCATAAACCTGATTGGACAGCGAGTTTCTGTTGGTCGAGCCCTTTACGCATATCAATACCGTGGGCAATACAGTGGCTGTAGGCGATGACGAGTGATGGCCCGTCGTAGGCTTCTGCTTCCATAATCGCCGTCAGCGTTTGTTGGTCACTGCTGCCCATGGCGATCCGTGCGACGTAGATGTGGCCGTAGGACATGGCGAGCAGGCCAAGGTCTTTCTTGCCAGTGCCCTTACCTTTGGCGGCAAACTTGGCGACTGCTGCACGTGGGGTGGATTTGGAGGCTTGTCCACCAGTGTTGGAGTACACTTCGGTGTCCAGTACCAGCACATTGACATTGTGACCAGAGGCTAGGACATGGTCGAGTCCGCCATAGCCAATGTCGTAGGCCCAGCCATCACCACCGACGATCCAGACGCTCTTCTTGACCAGTGCATCTGCGACACTGAGCAGGTCACGTGCACGGGTTGCTACCTCGGGGAATTTGGTGTCGTCCAGTGTGTGGAGCCGTTCCTTCAACAGTACGACACGTTCGCGCTGAGCAGCAATACCTGCTTCGTCGGATTGGTCTGCTTCGAGCAGGCCTTGTATCAGATCGTCACCAATGACACTGGCAAACAAGGGCAGCAGCTCACGGGCGTATTCGTTCTGTTTGTCGATGGTTAGGCGCATACCCAGACCAAATTCGGCATTGTCCTCGAAGAGCGAGTTCGACCAGGCCGGACCACGTCCATCCGCGTTGACGGTGTATGGGGTGGTTGGCAGGTTGCCGCCATAAATCGAGGAACATCCGGTTGCGTTGGCAATGACGGTGCGGTCGCCAAAGAGCTGTGTAACCAGTTTGATATACGGCGTTTCGCCACAACCAGAACAGGCACCCGAGAACTCGAAGAGTGGGATCATCAACTGTGAGTTTTTGATCGTCTTCAGGTTGAGATTGGTGCGGTCGGCTTCAGGGAGACTCAGGAAGTAGTCCCAGTTGGCTATTTCAGGTTCGCGCAATGGTTCTTGGGCTGCCATGTTGATGGCTTTGCGCCCGACCTGTCGTTTGTCTTTAACTGGGCAGGCTTCGACACAGAGATAACATCCGGTACAGTCTTCTGGTGAGACTTGCAGTGAGTACTGCATGTCCGGGAATTCTTTGAAGCGTGATTTAGCACTCTTAAAGGTTTCTGGTGCATTCTCTGTGAGTGCTGGATCAAAGACTTTCTGACGAATAACAGCATGTGGGCAGACAAAGACACATTTGGCGCATTGGATACAGATATCGGGTTCCCAGACAGGTATTTCCAGTGCGATATTGCGTTTCTCCCATTGCGTTGTGCCCGTGGGGTAGGTGCCATCAACTGGCATGGCGCTCACAGGGAGCGTGTCACCTTCACCGGCGATGATGGTACCTAGGACATTGCGCACAAATTCAGGTGCGTTGGCTGACACGGGTGCAGGGCGTCCACCGTTGAAGGAGCCATTCCCATTACTGTTGGTTCCTGCAACGGCAATCGCCTGTTCGCGCACTTTGAGACCTTTGGTATCAATCTGGTGCAGGTTTTCAAGGGTTTTGTCGACCGCTTCGAAATTGCGTTGTACTACCGACTCGCCACGCTTGCCGTAGGTCTTCTTGATGCTTGACTTGATCTGTGCAATCGCCTGTTCACGTGGGAGCACGCCACTAATAGCGAAGAAGCAGGTCTGCATAATGGTGTTGATACGCATGCCCATCTTCGCTGCGCGGGCCACTTGTGTCGCGTCAATAACATAAAACTGGAGTTGTCGATCCAGAATGGTCTGCTGGATATTGACTGGTATGTGATCCCAGACTTCATCCACACTATAGGGACTATTTAATAAGAAGACACTCCCCGGCATCGCATACTTGAGCACGTCGTAGCGCTCCATCAGCGTAAATTGGTGACAGGCTACAAAGTTGGCCTGGCTGACGAGGTAGGGTGCGCGAATCGGGTCGGGGCCGAAGCGCAGATGCGAGGTCGTGACCGAACCAGATTTCTTGGAGTCGTAGACGAAGTAGCCCTGAGCGTAGTTGTCGGTTTCTTCACCGATGATTTTGATGGCGTTCTTGTTGGCACCGACGGTTCCGTCAGCACCCAGACCCCAGAAGACACAGCGAACGGTTTTGTCTAATTCGATACTGAAGGTCGGGTCGTAGGCCAGGCTCATGTTGGTTACGTCATCGTTGATGCCCACGGTGAAGTGATTCTTTGGCTCGTCTTTGGTCAGTTCATCAAAGACGGCTTTCACCATCGCTGGCGTAAATTCTTTGGACGACAGACCATACCGACCACCAATCACCCGTGGTGTGGTGGTAAAGCGCGGTGTCTTGCTCGTCTGATTTTCGACAAGAGCTGTGATGATATCAAGATAGAGTGGTTCGCCAGTGCTACCGGGCTCTTTCGTGCGGTCAAGAACAGCAATTGATTTAACAGTTGTAGGAAGAGTTGCCAGGAGATGTTCGCAGGAGAATGGTCGGTACAGATGGACATTGACAACACCGACCTTCTCACCTTGCTCACTCAGATACTTGGCGGTTTCTTCGGCTGTTTCAGCGCCTGACCCCATCAGGATAATAACGCGTTCGGCATCGGGAGCGCCAGTGTAGTTAAAGAGATGATATCTGCGACCAATGACTTCTGCGAAGCGGTCCATGATCTTTTGTACGATGTCTGGGCAGGCCTGGTAGTATGGGTTGACTGTCTCACGGGCCTGGAAGTAGACATCGGGATTCTGGGCAGTCCCGCGCACGACCGGATGATCGGGTGAGAGGGCACGCAGACGATGCGCTCGCACATGCTCGTCATCGATAAGGGCATGGATCGACTTATCGTCAATCGGCATAATCTTATTGACTTCGTGTGAGGTGCGGAACCCGTCAAAGAAGTGCAGGAAGGGCACGCGTGATGCGAGTGTTGAGGCATGGGCAATCAGTGCCATGTCATGTGCTTCCTGAATCGAACTGGATGCCAGCAACGCAAAGCCGGTAGAGCGGGTTGACGTAACATCAGAGTGATCGCCAAAGATTGAGAGCCCTTGCGCTGCAAGTGAACGAGCAGCCACATGGAAGACTGTGGGGGTCAGTTCGCCGGCGATCTTGTACATATTGGGAATCATTAAGAGCAGGCCTTGTGACGCGGTGAAAGTGGTGGTGAGTGCGCCTGTTTGTATCGCACCATGGATTGCTCCAGCAGCGCCACCCTCGGATTGCATTTCCATAACCAGTGGTGTGGTTCCCCACAGGTTGGCACGGCCTGTGGCGGCCCATGCGTCAGCTTGTTCACCCATCGGTGTCGAGGGGGTAATCGGATAAATTGCGACAACTTCGCTCAGTTTGTACGCAATATGAGCTACTGCATCATTACCATCTATCGTAACTTGTGCCTGTTTCATCGGGCTTCCTCCAGGTACTGCTATACCAACTTGGAACTATATCGTTGTATCAGCCTTCGCGCTCTAGCTATAATGCAGAATGGCCTGCCTATAAACACAGGCAAGCCATTTGGCAACATTGGCATCGCCACCATGGTCGCGTATCGTTGCAAGCACAAGCGCGAGTGCTTGTTGCAGGATTGGTTACGTGGACTGAACAGCGCCGTTTCAGATCTCCACGTCTCATATCAAAACCTCAACTGACATACGAGTGTTGTATTCAGTATAGAGAACCTACGCAGGTGGCGGGTAAAGAAAGCATAACCAGTGATAGTTGTTTATCGACGGACTACTGTGTAAGCAAAGCTATGATGGGCGTGTTGGTCGTATATTGAGAGGAGCACATTAGAGGTAGTATGACGTCTGGTGATCAAAAAAGACAGAGCCGTGGAATGGCCCTGTCTCTGATTCGTGTCTGTTAAAAGGGGAATTAGGCGAAACCTGCTCCACCTTTCTTGGTGATGCGTTTGTCTAATGAGATCGCAAATGCCTGTAGACTTTGTGAGTCGAGCTTTTCCAGCGCATCTAATTCATCCTCTGTCAAATCATATTCTGTGCATGCTTCACGGGCATTATTGATCAATGCTGACCGAAAATCCTCATCGGTGGCGGCTCGTCCAATAATTTGTTGTACAGCATTCTGTGCCATATGTTATGGGCTCCTTTCCAAAAGGGGGGTGAGTCGACGTAATTCACCCATTGCTCCTACTTGTATAAACGAAGCCTCTGCCATTTTTAGGTGACGATATCCATCAATGTCATGACTATTTTCGATGAGCACCTGGCCGAAAGCAACGTAGGTGCGACCAAGCTCAAATGTATCTTTTGTTTCTTTAAAAATAGCAATACTTAGCTCGAAATCATTATGAAATGGCTCGTGATGTAAAGACGCAATAGTACCACGTAGACGGAGGGCGATCCCCAATTCTTCTTTGCTTTCTAAGAGGGATGCCATTGTTACTGACTGGTCTGCATATGTTCTAGCACTGGCTATATCACCTTTTCCAATCGTAGCTTCAGTTAACGCGTTGAGTGCCTCAACCTGGAGGACATGGCTCTCGAGCTTTTGGGCACTCTCAAGGGTCTGTTGTGCAACAGCAGCTGCTTGATCAAAATCCTCTATCAGACTGCGTGTTAAAGCAATGTGAACAAGTGTATTGGCTTCCTGATAACTACTCTCTAACAATTGATTGAGATGCAACGCTTGATAGTGTGCAGAGAGTGCCTGTTCATATTCGCCTGTTCGATAAAAGATAATACCCAGCGTGTTTTGGATCTGGGCAATATTATGTTGTGCTTTTAATTCACGTGACCAGTTTAGTGCATGTTCACATCGTGATTGTGCCTCACTGTATAACCCCAGACTTATAAGTGCATATGCCTCATTGGTTGCAATGTAAATGAGCATGTAGCGTAAGTTGATTTTTTGAGCCAGTTCTTTTGCAACGTGATAGTGCTCCAATGCTTTCTCATATTCACTCTGAAGTTGCCATAAGTAGCCTATATTGTTTCGTGAGACAATAATGCCATGCACATCATCAAGTGCTTCACGGATGTTCAGGCTGCGTTTAAAGTGATAACGTGCGGTTGGATAGTCACCGCGCAATCCATACACACTGCCTAGTTCCAAATGTAATCGTGCTTCTATCAGTTCAGTATTTTGTACATCCGTATGAGAGTTAAGTGATTGTAATCCATTTTCACATGCGGTAATCGCGAGATCATGTTTGCCGTGACGTCTGTACACTAATGCCATATCAGCGCTGATTGAAGGGATTGTGAGTGATGAGACCCCTGGCGCACCTGAATGTGCAATGATCATAGCTTGATTGAGCGCTTCCAGTGCCGCATCGTAGTGGCCTTGTTTTTCAAGAATACTGCCACGCTTGCAGTGTGCCTGACAGGCCGTTTCTGGTCCAATATCTGGTGTGGCTAAGATGTGGTTATGCTGTACAAGCGCTTCGTCATACCGACCAATAGTTGCTAAAACATCGGCGTAGGCATCATATACCTGCAACAGTCGTGCATCAAAGATGTCATTGTTGAGCGCTTCCAGTGCCCACTCGTAATGTTGGAGGGCCTCATCATTCGCAAACAGATCACGTGCGCGATGTCCTGCCTTGAGTAGATACTCAATCGCTTTGTCTTGTTTGTCGCTAAGCCGATAGTGATGGGCCAATAAGCCGTAATATTCCTCCAACTGATCATGGTAGCGGCGTTCCAGATATGCGCCGATACGCCCATGGAGTTTGCGACGTCGTGCATAGAGCATGCTTTGATAGGCAACTTCCTGAAACAGGGCATGCCGAAAGGTGTGGATTCGTTCTGGTTTGAGCCGCTCCAGAAGGGTTAATTTTTGTTCATCAAGATGGGTCAGTTGACGTAGTAGTGTTTCCTGATCGTGGTTCTGGATTGATTGGAGGACCCCAAAAGGAATTCGTTGACCAATGACTGATGCAACCCGCAGGACGCTACGACTCATCTCATCAAGCTCATCAATGCGAGCCAGCAGCAGCCCACTTAAACTATCGGGAAGGTTCTCCAAATCCTGATGCTGATCGAGAACTGCTCGCAGGAGTTCTACTAAAAAGAGGGGGTTCCCGCCTGCGCGATCCACGATTTTTTGCAAGAGTGTTTCAGTAATTGGCATCCCGTCCAACAAATTCTCGACCATCTGGCGACCCTCTTGTGTTGAGAGTTCGCGTAATTCCAACATATGGGCATTGTCATCATTCGTCATAATAGTGGTTGGTCGGTGAATTCCTAACAGGAGTATGGATGCATTCTGGATAGTGTGGGCTACTTGTTGCCAGAGACTCAGGGAAATTGGATCGGCCCAGTGGAGATCTTCAAAGAGTACGAGTATAGGCCCGGAGGCTGCGGCATGTAAGAGTAGCTGTTCCAGTAGCTCAAAACGCCTGGTCTGACGCGCGTATGGATCGAGGCTCCGTACCATCCAGTTCTCTGGAATATTGAGGTAGGCGAGATCATTGAATAGAGGAAGCCATTCTTCCATATTGGGGCCAAGATCGGTGAGTCGCTCACTCATTTTGCGTGCACGTATTGTGCTGTCATCTTTTGGTTCAAAGCCACAGAGTGCTTTGAGAAACTCACGCCAGGCTGCGTACGGAATACTGGCATTGTAAGAAAGACAGACTGCGGGAATGATACGAACATTGTGTTCAGTTGCGAGTTCGAGCAGTTCGGTTGTGAGACGGGTTTTGCCCACACCTGCTTCTCCAACGATGCGTACTACCCGACCATCTCCACGAATTGCTGCTTGTAAGTGCTCTTGTAACCACTGGATTTCTGTATTACGCCCAAAAATCTCACTATCGTCGCGGAGAATAATCGTCGCTTGGGGGTCTCGCTCACCAATCAAACGAAAGAGTGTGATAGTTTTGGATTTGCCTTTCACTGTAACCGTTCCGCGTGCTTCCCCATCCATACGCTTAACAATCGCCTGCATTGTGTCTGCACTACACCAGATATCGCCCCACTGTGCCTTGCTCATAACACGTGCGGCGACATTGATAGCATCGCCCATCACGGTGTATTCTTTACGAGCAGCGCTCCCCACATTGCCAGCAAAAGCGGTACCAATATTCAGTCCAATACGTTGATTCAGATGATGTGAAGGTGGTGTCTGTGTAGCTGTAGGTGCTGAAACAGGTGGCAGTGTACAAATGGCGATTGCCCGATCTTCCAGGTGTTCGATCCCTTGTATCACATCCGTATAATCGTTGTTTCTTTGCACTGTCTCGAGCAACCTTGCAATCTGTCGACGAATGTCTGGGAGTTGTCGTTGCATTTCAAGCGCAGCTCGTGCAGCACGTTCAGCATGATCTTCATATGCTGCTGGAGCACCAAAAACAGCAAAGAGTTTGAACCCTTCGCTAGCTATATCGAGCTTATCGATAACCCCCCCACACTGTTCAATCACGCGCTGCATGGTGCCAACATATATCTGTATTACCTGTGCGGCAAACGATGCTGGTAGTGCTTCGATAATCTGTTCTAGCTCAATAACCTGAGCAAAGAGTACGGTCACTGGGCGTAGTTCGGCTTCCAAACGAGGTTGTTGAGGCTCTATCAAAATACGGTTTAGTAATACTGGTGGTAGAAAAGGGCTTAATTGTTCCAGATCCGCAACAATCAGTGGAATGGCTTGTTCTGGGAGTTCGCTGATGGAAAATTCATCTGGGAGTACTTGGTGTGATTGGATGGGGGGGTGTATCGATTGAATGCGGAAAAATTGGTCAATGACCATCTCGCCGTTAACCTGATTGTGCAACGCTGCCCATGTGCCAGGACCTACGACCACCTCACCGGGTCCTGCGTGATGTTCCGCCTGGGCAACACGGTTGACGGTAGTCCCAAGCATGCCGTAGTAGAATGTATGGTGGGTTCCTGCACTCGTAAATGCCATAGAACCACTGTCAATGCCGATATGAAGATGTACCGGAATAGCGCCAATGGTGGGAATATTCCATATGTAACCATCCAGGGCCTGTTGTAGTGCCAGCGCAGCATGTGTTGCGATATGGGCGTGGTGCTCACCATCGAAGAGCACCAACAGAACTGGTCACAGGGTTTTTGAATCATATCTTTGACACCATGATCGATGTGATGCATACACATGGTGGTGATCTTATTGCATTTGGTGGTGATGCTATGTTGGTGCTCTTCGATGGTGAGCACCACGCCCATATCGC
>JBCDFA010000071.1:0-25490 GCA_039178835.1 Chloroflexota bacterium | reverse complement strand
TCGCGCCTATCTCAAAGCCGGTTTTAAGGTCGCAGGACGGTGGCGTGAGGCCGCCTTGTTTGATAGCCAGCGCTATGACAACGTGTTGATGGATATCACCCGTGAGGATTTTGGACCATCGCAATTACGTGGAATGATACAGCAACTGTAAGACCATTAAGTTAGACACTATATTAAAAAGGATTTGTCGTGACAACGATAACAATGCGGTCCTACGCTAAAGAGGATCTGCACCAACTGGTTGACTTTATTAATACCTGTGATGCGGTTGATCAATTAGAGGAAGGCATTACGGCAGAAGAACTCCAAAACGAGTTCGAGTCCCCTGATTTCGATCCGGTACGTGATATGCGTATCTGGGACGACGAAGACGGTCATGTTGTTGGATTAGCACAAATCTGGTCTCGCCCTCAGGAAGACCAGCAGGATGGCTACCTGTGGTTTATGGTTCATCCTGAAACACGCAATAGTGGGATTGAGGAGCGTATCATTGCATGGGGCGAGGAACATATGCGTGAAATCCAGCAGGAACGTAGTGTGCACGTGATACTGCGCTCTGGGACTCGCGATGATCGAACTGAGCGTATCGCACTGCTGGAACGACATGGTTTTACTCCATCCCGTCATTTCTGGCGTATGGTGCGGCCACTTGATGAGCCTATTGCGACACCGGCATTTCCAGAGAGCTTCACACTGAGACATAACCGAGGCGAGATAGATACCGAAGCATGGGTGGCGATGTTCAATGAGTCTTTTATCGATCACTGGAACCACCACCCGCTTACTGTTGAGATGGCCCATCATCATATCAACGAACCCCATTTTAAGCTAGAGGGCGATCTCATTGCCATTGCTCCTGATGGCACCTTTGCCGCGTTTTGTTCTTGTTCTATCAACCCAGACGAAAATGCACGCAATGGGCGTAACGAGGGCTGGATTCAGGTGCTTGGAACACGGCGCGGGTTTCGCAAGATTGGCCTGGGTCGTGCAATACTCCTGTCTGGACTCCACTGGCTGCATTCGCAGGGTGTTGACGCCGCAGTACTTGGCGTCGATGCCGATAGTCTAACCGACGCAACGAAGCTCTATGAGTCGGTTGGGTTTCGTACACGACATACAAGTATATCTTTTGAAAAGAACCTATAAAAATAACAGGAATCATTCGTGAAAGGATTGTAGCGCTGTGGACTCTCCAAACTTCTATGAACAAACCTATCGCCGTGCATTAGGCGATGGCCTCGTCCTGCGCTGGTCCACAACCCAGGACCTGGAACAAATACAAAAACTCTACAGTTTTGTCTTTCGTGATAAAGCCGATGAACCACTCAATCAACACATTGCTGCCTGGGTCCGCGACTTGATGAGTAATCAGCATCCACTGCTAAGCGCGGAAGACTTTGCCATAGTCGAAGATACGACCAAAGGGATCATTGTTGCTGCAACCTGTTTGATGAAACAGAGCTGGAGCTATGCCGGTATATCGCTTCCGGTCGGACGGCCAGAGATCGTCGCTACCCTGCCGGAGTACCGCAACCGTGGTCTCATTCGCGCCATCTTCGAGCTTATGCACGCACGCAGCGAACACCGTGGTGATTTCGCGCAGGGAATCACGGGTATACACTACTACTATCGTCAGTTTGGGTACGAGTATGCGCTGGATCTAGGGGGTGGTTGTAATCTTCCCTTCACAGCCATACCAAAACTCAAAGAGGATCAAACAGAAACATATACCTTGCAGCCAGCCACATCTGACGACATCCCTACCGTTCTGGACCTGTACAATCAGGAACGGGCACACATGGCGATTTCGGCTGATATCGACGCAGAATACTGGCACTACTCACTTGATGGCCACAGTCCCGAATCAGGTGAGGGATGGCTCACCTTTATGATCGTCGACAAAGACCAGGAAACCATCGGCTATACGGTAGCACGTCGCTTGCGTTTGGGGCATATATTGGGGATCAATGGCATGTATGTCAAAGAAGGGCGATCACTTGCCGCAGTAATGCCATCGGTGCTACGAGAGCTCCAAAAGCAGGCCGAAAATACAGCGGCTTGGAAACCAGATAGCCCACCAGCGGCATACCTTCAGTTCTCCTTTGGGCGTGACCATCCCGTCTATGCAACGCTACAACAGGCTTCAACGATACACCGTCCACCTTACGCCTGGTATGTGCGCGTTCCCGATCTCCCTGCATTCATTCATCAGATCACATCCGTTCTGGAACAACGCATTGCAGACTCGATTTTCGCTGGCCATACCGGGGAATTGCTGATGGACTTTTATCGCGGAGGATTACGCCTTGCATTCGAGAGTGGCAAACTCACCACCGTCGAGAACTGGCAGCGTGACCATAACTGGGGGAAAGAAGCACAATGTGGCTTCCCACCACAGGTGTTTCTGCAACTCCTCTTTGGGCATCGCAGCTTAGCAGAACTACGCCACGCCTTCATGGATGTGTGGGCAACTGACGACGGTCGTCCGCTCCTCGAAGTGCTCTTTCCACCTCAGCTTGCCTGGGTGACAACACTTGATTGATAACATTATGTGTACTAAAACACGAGGGACTATATCGCCCTCGTGTTTGCTTAATTCAATCAAATGACAATCATGTCAAAAATGCCGCCGGTTCATTCACCACAATGGCAACCCAACTTGCTACAATACACACAGGATTTATAACTTGATGGAGTCTTGTGATGCGTGCTCCACGACTACTCTATCTCTCCATATTGCCACTCGTCTGCCTCATTGTCGCTCTGGTCTGGTATTTCCAAACGACTGAGCGCAGCCAGAAGTCGTTCTCGCAAACAGCACAGGCTGGCGACCTCTCTATCACAATGGTGATTGATAAAACGACCGTAGGCACACGACGCTTTGATGTGACAGTCCAGGATGCTGCCGGGCAAAACGTTGATGCACGTGATGTCTATCTTCGCTTTTCGGTGCCAGAAATCGAGATGGGCTTGATCGAAGCGTATGCTCAGCCAGTGCGCTCTGGGCAATTTCAGGCCCGTGGTCCCTTCTTCACCACCGTCGGGCTATGGGAGATCGAGACAACAGTGTTTCGTGATGATATGCCAACACAAACCGCTCTATTTACCGTCTTGGTGGCAGCCGAGGGAGAGGAAAGTGGTCCGCTCAATCCGTACACTGCGAGTAGCAAAGTCATCGAATCAGGGCGTGTTACTTATCAAAACCATTGTGTCTCATGCCATGGAGCAACAGGACAGGGCGATGGACCACAAGCAGTGAGTCTGCCGGGAGAGCCAGCAGACCTCACCGAACATCTGGTGATTGGGAAACACACTGATGGACAGATTTTCCTGTGGATTCGGAATGGCATTCCCAATTCGGCAATGCCTGCCTTTGGTCAAGAACTGAGCGAGGAAGAAATCTGGCAACTGGTGACTTACCTCCGCACACTGCCACCAGATGAAACCATTGCAGAGGCATATCCAGCACCAATGCTCCCGACACCTGAGTCAGCAGCACCAGATACACAAACCACTGCACCAACTGCTACGCCGGTACCAATTGTCGATGTCGATGAGCCACTGCCACCAGTCGTGTTTGCCCGCCAGAGCAACCTCTGGATCAGTGATGGGCAAGATGCACCCGTGCGCCAACTTACCGAGTTACCGCCAGGTAATGCGGCGTGGGCACCCATGTTTGCCCCTGATGGTCAGGCTGTGGCATTTATTATGTCATCACCGCCATCGGACACCGCCACATCGCCACTGCCGACCACGGCTCTTTATCTCATCAATACCGATGGCTCAAACATGCGCGTGCTCTGGCATCCAGAACAAGCGTTGCTTGGGCATATCGCATGGAAGCCCGATGGGCAATCGTTATTGGTTTCTTCCGACGAATGGCAAACCACCGAAGGCAAAAACGAGAGTGTCCGCATCACCCAGATTGTCGAGGTCGATCTCGCTACGGGCCAGCCACACGAGATCGTGCGCGACGCTAAAAGCCCGACACTCAATCAGGATGCGTCACTGCTGGCATATGTACGGATTCTCGACGGCTACAAAACCGCGCTCGAAGTAGCCAATACCGATGGCAGTAATGCACAGACACTGGTTGAGGCTGCACAGTTCGAGGAGATCTACGCCCCACGCTTTCTTCCCAACAGTGACCAGATACTCTTTGCAGCACTGGGCGGCCCAACCACCGACTCAGCTGGCTTTCCAACCGCTGCTCAGAAGCTCCCCATTTCAGAAATGCTGCTTGGTCTGCTAGAACCACCTACTGCCGCTGCCCATGGTCCGCCCTACAGCTTCTGGCTTATCAATGCCGATGGCAGTGGTTTGCAGCGTCTGAATTCGTTCGAAGCCGATGAGCCTATCGCCGCTTTTGCTCCTGATGCCAGCCAGATGGCCTTCATCGACGGCAATGGCATCTACCTGATGAGTATCGACGGAAGCAATGTGCGGCGTATTGATCCCGTCGGTGAGCATGGTGGCGGTATCGATTGGTCGCCATAGTAAGCACACAAACCCATCCAGTATCCTCATACGTAACAACTCTATAATCATATACAATCATTATTCTATGTGATATACCCTGTCGTTGTGTCACTCCAGACTAGTTAAAGGAAGGCTATATGCAACTACGCATCAATGGACAGATATACGATCTTGATGTTCCAGACTCGGAACTCTTGTTATGGACACTACGTGATGATCTTGGTCTGATCGGCACAAAATTTGGTTGTGGTATCGGCTACTGTGGTGCCTGTACGGTTCACGTCGATGGCGAAGCGACTCGTTCCTGTATGACCCTGGTGAGTAATGTCGAAGGAAAAGAGATCCGTACCATTGAGGGACTCGCGACCATTGATGAGAATGAAGAGGAAATCCTACACCCCGTACAGCAAGCCTTCGTTGATGAGCAAGTACCCCAGTGTAGTTGGTGCATGAGTGGCCAGATGATGACCGCAGTGGCATTCCTTGAGCAAAACGAGACCCCATCTGAGGAAGAAATCGTTGAGGCCATGGCAGAAAACTACTGTCGTTGTGGGTGCTATGTGCGGATCAAAGCTGCCGTCGTTCGTGCTGCCCAAACCATGGCGGAGGAGGTCGAACATGAGCAAAACAGCTAAAACGACTGCTTCCAATCCACGCAAATGGCGTCTCACCCGCCGTCGTTTTTTGATCGGGATGGGTGCTGGTGCAGCCACACTTGCGGTCGGTGCTGCAATTGGTGTGCCTATTGCACTCCCACGCATTCGGCAGAGCATCAATCAGATGTTTATTCTGGGCGAAGGTGACATGCCTGCCCCCACCACACCCGACTCACCATTCGTGTGGTTCGAGATTGGCGAAGATAATGTGACGCATCTGTATGTCCCCAAAATAGAGATGGGGCAGGGCATTCATACGACGATGGCGCAGATAGCCGCCGAGGAACTAGAACTGGACTGGAACCAGATAGAGGTGCACCAAGCTGACATGGCACATGGCTTCGAGGGCGGCACCATGATGACCTTTGGCAGCCTGTCGACGCTGCTGCTCTACCAACCCATCCGCGAGACCGCTGCGACCATGCGCGAGATGCTGCGGGACGAGGCGGCACGTCAGTTTGGTACAACCACCGACGAGATCGTCGCCAAAGAAAGTGTGTGCTCCCTCCAGAGTGACTCTGCCCAACAACTGACCTACGGCGAGATTGTGAGCAACAAACAGGGCGAATGGATCATACCCGAAACAGCCCCGGCGCTCAAATCGGTTGATGAGTTTACCAAAATTGGCCAGTCACTCCAGCGAGTGGACTTTCACGAGAAACTGACTGGACGGGCTATCTACGGATTTGATGCTCGTATGCCGAATACCTTGTATGGCGCCATTGCCCGTCCACCGCGCTATGGCGCTCGACTACAACGTGCTGCTGCTGGCACTGCTGAAGAACAACCGGGTGTTGTCGCCGTGGTAATCGAAGATGGCTTTGCCGGTGTTGTGGCGGAACGTCGTATGCAGGCTTATACTGCTTTGCAAGAACTCGACCTTGAATGGGTCGGCGGTGCTGAGTTGAGTCAGGAAGAGCTAGAGCAGATCGTTACGGTCGGGCGTAGCGGCATTGTCACACAAGATGAGGGTTCGATTTCGCAGAATCTTGGCGACACGCCCATCACAGCCGAATATCGTACACCGCTGGCTGCCCATGCCCATCTGGAGCCGCAAGCCGCCACCGTTGATGTACAACCAGATCAAGTCATGGCCTACATTTCAACCCAGATCCCCAACATGGCCCGTGATGAAATTGCGGCAGCACTCAACCGCGAGCCTGAGCAAATCAATATTCTACCAACCTATCTTGGTGGTGGTTTTGGCCGCAAAGCAGGTCACGATGTTGGTGTCGAAGCCGCACGCCTCTCGGCGGCGGTCGGTCAGCCGGTCCATGTTGGGTGGGACCGCGTGGAGGATATGCGCTATGGGTATATGCGCCAACCAACGCATCATGTCTTCCAGGCATCACTGGACGAACAAGGCAATGTGCTAGCGTTTGAACACCAGGTTGCTAGCGGCGATATTGGCTTTGCGTTTGAAGGCGGGTTTCCAGGCGGCGCTGTTGGAAAATGGTTAGCCGGTGCCGATCCATTTGCTGGATTTGGCTCACTCATCACCTATGACAATATCCCCAATCGTCGCGTGGTCTATCATCGTGCACAGATTCCAGTGCCAACCGGATACTGGCGCGGGTTGGGTTTATTCCCTAATACCTTTGCCATGGAAAGTTTTATCGATGAGGTCGCCCACGCAGCAGGTGCCGATCCGCTGGAGTTTCGCTTACGACACTTATCCACGTCAAATGAATTGAGCGAGCGATTCCGCGCTGTGCTGCAAGCCGCCGCCGACAAGGCTGGCTGGGACACACCACCTCCCGAGGGACGAGCACGCGGCATTGCCAGTTCGTTGAACGCGGGAACGGTGGCCACACAGATTGCCGAGGTTTCTGTGACCGACGGAAAAATCCGTGTTCACAAAGTGACATGTGCTATCGATCCTGGGCTGGTCATTAATCCAGACGGCGCACGCGCACAGGTCGAAGGCTCGATCATTATGGGGCTGAGTTCAACACTCTATGAACGCGCAACTATTAACAACGGGATGATCCAGACAGCGAATTTCAGTAACTACCCACTCATTTCCATGCGTGATACACCAGAAATTGATGTGGTGTTTATTGACGGTAGCGACGAACCTATCGGCGGAATGGGTGAGCCAGCGATTGGGCCGATTGCCGCAGCAGTTGGCAACGCTGTTTTTGCCCTCACAGGAGAGCGATTGCGCGAGTTACCACTGACACTGAATAGCCAGAGTGCATAATCAGAAACGAGTAGACTCATGTGATCTCGACACTACACAACCCACCCTCTTTTGATACACTACCTACCTATATCTTAGTAGTAAGTTAAGGAGGATCTCATGAGCCACTCCGTTCGATCAGGTCTGCGTGTACTCATTGTAGCGGCTGTGTTCATGTTTGTTGGTGTAAGTATTGCCCCGGCACCTGTGGAGGCACGATGGCCATGTTACGATGCTGCTCCAAGAACCTGCTCTTTTATACGAACCTATTACAGTGACGCACAACTCACAAATCCGGTAGGGTCGTGGTTCTGGCGGTGTAGCGGCAGTAGTACTCTTGAAGGAGAACGAACCTCCTACTATACAACTGAGATTGTAGAACCTTGCCCTGGTGGTGGAGGGCCAATCTAACTGTATGAAGGGGTGCCAGGTTGCATTACCTACACCCCTTGTTACCTCATTTCATATCACCAGACATTTTCCTTTCTATGACACAGTTCGGCCTATCACACAAGATATTCTCATACCATTCAGGAATTTTAACTTTTGCATAAGCTCAGAGCATTCTGTTATACTTTACAAAGAGAGTTTTCCCACTATTTCAAAAAGTGTCTATTTTGATGATGGTTGAGAGGTGATATATGTCGACTATATCGAAGGAGGCTGAACAAAAGCTCACTCCAATTCAGGAACATGAACGCATCACCACTGTAGATGTGCTTCGTGGATTTGCGTTGTTGGGTATCTTGCTCGTTAATATGGCCTTCTTTAATACATCAGTTATTGAACAAAATCTACGCTTTATGAATCCGGTGACTAACTGGATCGATCAAATTGCAACCTGGTTTATCCTCTTTTTCGCGACTACAAAGTTCTACACTATTTTCTCTTTCCTTTTTGGTTTAGGTTTTGCCATTCAGCTTCAACGTGCTCAATTGCGCGGGACACCATTTCTTTCCACATATGCACGCCGTTTGCTCGTATTATTCCTCATTGGTGCTGCACATGCTGTGCTTTTGTGGTACGGCGACATTCTCACGACATATGCGCTCCTGGGTTTTGCACTCTTGTTGTTTCGCAATTGTCGCCCACGCACACTTCTCATCTGGTCGACTATCCTTCTAACTATACCAATTATTGCTATGAGTGTTATTGTTGGTCTATTTATAGCACTTAGCCCACTGCTTGATGGCACAGGCATTATGGAACAACAGATCATACTACTTCAGCAAATGGCAGCAGAAGCAGAGCGTGTTTATAGTTCTGGTAGTTTTGCTGAAATAATCGGGCAGCATATACAGAACTTACTCTTTGTGGCTAGTTCATTACCAGTAACTATTTTCATCTCATTACCCACTATTATGGCAATGTTCTTAGTTGGTTTGTATGCTGGAAAACGTCGTATCTTCCACGATATTCAGGCACATCGGCCCTTTTTCCGAAAAATACTCTTGTGGGGGGCCATCATTGGATTACCACTTAATGCAATCTACGTTGTATTTTACGGTGAGCTTACTAGTCTTGACTTGAACATTGGCGCTATTGTAGCAACAGCTGCGATAGCATTTGGTGCACCTGCACTGGCCTTTGCATATATGGCTGGGCTCACGCTGCTTGGTCAACGAGAATCCTGGAAACGATGGCTGTCACCTCTTGCCCCTGTTGGCTGCATGGCACTAACAAACTATTTGTTGCAAACGATCATTTGCACAACAATTTTTTATAGTTACGGTCTGGGATTATATGGCCAAGTAGGTCCGGCAGCCGGGATTTTGTTGAGCATTATTATTTTTACATTGCAAATTCCACTAAGCATGTGGTGGTTACGACATTTTGAATATGGGCCAATGGAATGGGTATGGCGTAAGCTTACATATGGGCACACATCACGTAATCCCAAACCTGAAATTGCACCAACATCCTAAACTTGATTACCTTTAACTAATGCTTTACTTGACTTTTTCAACCCAGGCAGGAGCATCTTGGGACGCTAAGTTACTTTGCCTACACCTCTTGTTTTTTGTATCTCAGTTTATGCTTTCTTCACACCATCACCTCATAGTCAATGATTAACTGACTTGTTATGATCCATGCAAAATCGAAATATTATGGTGTAGTACTAAAAAATGTAGTAGAAATTTGTAATCTTGACACTATTCAACAATATTGTTTTTGATATACTCCTCACGATGTTCTTATAATAAGTAAGGGAGAACGACATGAGTCAGTGTATCTGGTCACATCTACGTTTGCTTATTATGGTTGTTGTGCTGGCGTTGATTAGTTTAAGTCTTGCTCCAGCACCTGTAGAGGCAGAGGCACCTTGCGGTGATGAATTGTTATTTACCTGTTCTTATGTAGAGATTTATTACAGTGATGCTCAACTTACGAATGAAGTTGGGCGATACCTTTGGTTATGCGATGGTCCTAATAGACTAGTGGGAGAAACGACCAACTTTACTACATTTTTTGTCATCGGTTCCTGCACAGAAGGATTGGACTAAGCTACATAATCTAGTAGTGTACAACGATTGGATTAATTGTCTATCTTCTTATTGTCGTGATCTATTATCTTGACACCATCTCAACAATATCGCTTTTAATGCATTTCATATGATATTCTTTTCGTAAGGTAGGGAGAACGACATGCACCAGTGTACTCGGTTACATTTATGTCTACTCATTGCCATGGTTGGACTGCTATTCGCTAGCATAGGTACTATGCCAACACCTGCACATGCAGGAGAACATTGTCATCTTGTTGAGCCCGAGTTGAGGCAAATTACCGAAATCACTTATTATAGCGATGCACAACGTACAACAATCGTCGGATTTGAGATGTGGCTGTGCAACGGTAATATTTATTTTGAGGGAGAGCGAACTCCCTATTCCGACATTTTTCGTACAGATTACTGTCCAGGCGGTGGTGGCAGTGGTGGCGGCGGTCCCATCCCTCCTCCATACCCCGTATAAATGAGCCAGAGGGTTATGAGCTGAATTGCCTACCCTTGCTACTCTTCTCTCATTTTATATCCAACTAAACAACAAACCTGTCAAGAATTAGGTGCTATTTGTTGAGAATAAAAGAATATTTCATCGTACCCGCAAGTGTAGTAGAGACCTGTAATCTTGGTACTACGTAACGATAACATTTTTGATAGGCTGGTCATAGTTTTTTCAATAAAGTTAAGGAGGATTATGTGAAGCAATTTATTCGGTCACGTCTGCATCCACTCATTGTTCTGGCTGGGCTGCTGCTCATTAGTGTAAGTATTGCTCCAGCACCTGTTGAGGCAAGAACGCCTTGCTATGATGAATTACCACATACCTGTTCTTATGTGGTAATTTACTACAGTGATGCACAACTTACAAGTATAGTTGGGGAACGCTTTTGGCCATGTAATGGCTCCAATAGGACCCAAGGACAGATAACATCATTTTACATTATTGAAGTTCTAGCGATAGGTCCCGGTGGCGGTGGTGGTCCTGGTGGCGGGGGCGGCGGTGGCGGTGGTGGCGGTGGCAATCCCGTCCCTCCTCCGTACCCTCCGCAACCTGTATAGGTTAGCCAGAAAAGTATAGGCTGACAAGTCAGCCTACAGCCCTTATCTTACACCCAATATGGCTATACAACAGCAGTCGTTTTTCTGAGCGGAGATTTCTACCTCATTTGTACGTATCAACTTTACAACACAAAAGCCTGTCAGTTTCTATATACTGACAGGCTTTTATAAGTATTTTCGACTGATCTACCTTTCCAGGGTCCTTAGATACGCAATCAAATCAGCAACTTGCTGTGTATCGAGATTTGACGGTGGCATATAGGCAATCTCGCCACGACCTCCCTCCAGAATAAACCGGGCAACGTTTTCTTCGTTAATTGGTTCACCTGTGGGGAGATTGCTACCATAGTCAATACCTGCAGGACGAGTCGGTCCTTCGGGTTGAAATAAACCGGCCATTCCGGGACCGGTTCGCATCTCATCCGTAATGGCATGACATTGGGCACACGACGCCATAAATACCTGTTCACCGCTGGTGGCATCACCACCCGCCAACGCTTCAGCTGAGGGAATTTCGATAGGACCGTCATTCGTACTACATGCAATCAGAAAGAGCGATAAAAACCAGAGCAATGCAAAACGCCCAGACATAAGAACCTTAGGCTAGCTGGCCGGCGACCAGAAAGAGCGCAATGACAGCACCGACAATGACAAAGACTGCTGGTGTTGCTCCAGCAAAATATGGTTCTGCTGCATGGCTATCATCTACATCACCTTGCTCATCTGTCTCAGCATAGACAGAAGCCTCAAGCGTTTTTGTTCGAAGAGCCGCTATAGTCATCAAACCAGTAATCATCGTAAATGCTGTCAGAGCAAGGAAAGGAATATTGATAAAACCAAGTACATTCATATATTCAACATTACAGGGGATATTCGCATTACAGGCCGGGGCAGGAAATATGGTCGTCTTTATCAACAGATAGTGATAAAATGACATCCCCATCCCGAAAATCGAGAAAGGTAACACATAGAAATGCAATTTGGTGTCACGACGGAGAATACCAATCGCAATGATGGCTGCAAGTGGGTACATGATAATGCGTTGATACCAACAAAGCAAACATGGTGTCCATCGCAATACTTCACTAAAGTAGAGGCTGCCAGACATGGCAATCCAGGTAGTCAACAGTGCCAAATGATGACTTACAGATCCAAACATGTCCAGCAATGGATTGACTGCAGTAGTGCTACGTTCCGCAAGTCGTCTTGTTTGCACACCAGCAAAATCTTTCTGTGCTTCCTGAGCCATAGCTCCCCCTATAAATGTGTCACATGAGTGAAAACAACTAAATTAACATAACAAGTATCTTCTGAATAGTCTCGAAAAAATACCATTATGATGATTTATTATAATGCACTCATCTCCATTATAACATTAACAACTGATAAGGTATGTGCTCTTTGGTTTTAACTAACCAAATCCAACGATAGTTGTCGAAACGGCCAGGATCGAGTACACTCTGACATACGATATAACATTGAATATGTGCATAGTAGAGGATACAGAGGCAACATTATGGGTCGAAAGTCTCGTACAAAACGTGAACGCCGCAAACATATGGGCTTTGCTGCTAGTTTGACTGCTTGTGAAGGCACGTGGCTGGAGCGCTTACCAGATGATGCTGAAAAAGAACGACTGAAAGCTGCACGTGAGGAATTAGAAAAGCACCGCTCGATGTCTATTGGTGAAGACCAGGATAAGACCAATCGCGCTAGTCTTCAGGTCTATCGAGATGAGCGCTTTGCGATTCTGCATTTTGACGACTGGATCATTGAAGGTATTCTTGAACGATTTGGCGAGCCACCAATTGTGGAGAATGATAGCGATCCGGCCTTTAGTAACTATCTGCGGCAGAGTATTCGTGCGATTGCATCATCGCAAACACGTCGCGCCATTGCCCAGCAATCACAACGTTTTGTGCCCGCATACGTTGAGTCTGGCCAGATTAAGGAGGCGCTCATCATCGAGTACAACGCCTTTATGACCGTCATGAGCGATGCTATTACACCCCTGCTGGTACAGATGATGGTTGGAGGGTTAGCGCGGTGGTATGATGAGCATGAAGAAGATGAAGAAGAGAATAGCACAACGACTACATTAGACTCACCAGAGTGAGCACACCTGTTTGGCTAACCAACGAATCAAATGTGAGCTACACAATAGCTTAATCTAAATAGACAATACCCCGTTGGAGAGCCACCGTCACCGCTTGTGTACGATCACTTACACCAAGTTTATTCAAGATATTGTTGATATGATTCTTGACGGTATGTTCAGAGATTGAGAGATGCTCGGCAACATCTTTATTGCCTTTCCCTTTCACAATCAACTCAAGCACTTCACGTTCGCGGACAGTCAACTCAGAACGCGGTATACGCACGACTAACCTTTGGGCAACTTCAGCAGGAACGTGGTGTTGTCCAGCATAAACCGACCTAATAGCATCAAGAAATTCTTCCCGTGTCACGCTTTTCAGCAGATAGGCACGTGCCCCTGCCTGTAAAGCCTGATAAATTTGCTCATCTCCGTCATACATAGTGAGTACAACACAACGTGCTTCGGGCCATTCCTGCCGAATCGTTGTAATCACTTCTACACCACTCATTCCCGGCATACGGAGATCAACGAGTACAATATCGGGTTGATACTCTTGAAATAGCTCAATAGCCTGCGGACCATTAGCTGCCTCTGCCACAACGGTCATGTCAGGTTGGGTATTAATCATCGTCACTAAACCAACACGAACGACAAAGTGATCATCAACGACCATAATTCGGATCGGGTCCTGCGAATTCATACTAGCTCCCTGCACATATAAATCAGCAAACAATAACACACATGTTCTTAAAATAACTGTGCCTTCTCATCCTGGATGAGGCATTTGCCCTATTTGTTCCAGCACAATCGAAACATCAACCGAGGTTCCTTCACCAAAAGCACTCGCAACTTCAAGTTGTGTACCAAGTTCTTTGGCGCGTTCATGCATCCCTGAGAGACCAAAACATCCCTGTTTGCTTGAAGGAACATTGTATGGATCAAAGCCTCTGCCGTTATCCCATACACTAAGGTGCACATGATCAAGCGTAAATTCTAACTCAACACCGATATGACTGGCGTCGGCATGTCGGGCAGCATTGTACAAAGCTTCATGGGCAATACGTAGCAAATGATGCTCAACCGACTGGGGAAGTTCCTGTGTACACCCATGGACTTCGACTCGTACAGCGATGTCTGTCGGCAATTGTTCAGCTATTTCTGATAGGGCTGTCGTAATACTCCCATGTTCAAATACCTGTGGATGCATATCCCAAATGGCACGACGTGCTTCTTCTACACTGTTACGAACCATACGAATAGCTAAATCAAGCTGTTGACGAGCAGTAGTTGGGGTCTCAACCATTAACGTCGCAACACCCTCAAGTTGAAATGCAACACCAACAAATCCCTGTGCAAGCGTATCGTGCAGTTCTCGTGCCAGACGTGCACGCTCAGTCATCGTAGCAGTCAGAGTAGCTTCACGCTGTACAGCTTCTTGCTCTTCCGCGAATCTCCGCTTTTCTAACGCATGGCGCTGCGCTGTCGCCTCTTGCAATTGTGCATGCGTACTTTGAAGTTCATTCTGAATACGAATACGCTCTTGTATTTCACGAGCCAGTTCGCGCCAGCGCCGGTAGGCAAAGACAGCAAAAGCATTGGATAATATAAAACCAACCACTACCACCTCGTCAAAGTCAAACTCCCATTCTTCATAAGGACGGGTTGCATCGTAGAGCCACTCAAAGGCGTTTACATATTGAGCAGCAAAAAAACAAATAAACCCTATACAGGTTATAACGATGAGGTCACGTTTGGCTGTGCTATCGACCCACCACATTATCCACTGTTGATTCATAAGATAACCCTCGTATCGAACTTAAATCAGTACTGACATGTCATTAACACTACATGCAATCATAGGCAGAAAATCTCCCCGAAAATACGAAACAAATAGAACGCTCATGATACATGATATATTTTACTATGAGTATACCCAGCGCATAATAAACGGTCAATGGATTTTTCTCTGGTCCTACAGCACAACCATCACATAGGTAAAAAGGACTAGTCGAAGATGCCGTTTCACGCTCAAGACATTGGCAGCTCGATTTGGTATCTTACATCTGCGTACAGAATGTATCGGAATGCAATCAGTTCTAACGCAATCGCAATATAAAGTGATATTGTGCAATATACCATTTCATTTGATTGATAGATACAGCACTGTGAGGTGTGTCATTATGGCTATAAACGCGTATGTAGAATTGGATGATGAACGGCTTGTGCTTGCCTGTCGACAGGGCAGTGAGGAGGCGTGGGAAACACTTGTAGAACGATATCAACGTTTTGTCTATAGTATTCCTCGACGTGCAGGATTAGATAGTGAACTTGCGGCAGAGGTCTTTCAACAAGTTTTTACTACTTTATGTGAGCATCTCAATCGGATTGAACAACCTGGGCGAATCAAGGCGTGGTTAGGAACCACTGCACGTCGCGAAAGTTGGCGCCTCAATCGCCAAGCACGCGCAACCAGCCCGCTGCCTCATTTTTCCGACGAGGAAGAGGATGGTGTGGCAGATATCCCTGATGAATCATTCTTGCCAGAAGATGTGCTTATGCAAATGGAAATACAAGACCATGTACGTACAGCTATCGACACTCTTGATGAGCGAAGCCGCACACTGATGGTATTACTTTTTTATCAGCCTGAACCCATGTCGTATGCCGAAATTGCAGATCATCTGGGTGTCAGTGAGGGGAGCATCGGACCCACACGTGCTCGTTGTCTCCAAAAGCTACGCAAAGCACTGAACGGCGTAATGATTTCATAATGCTATGAGCGCTCATCTCGCTTCTCACGGTAGTAGACTTGTGCTGCTTCCGTGCGATTTGCAACCCCTAACTTCTGAAAAACATTCTGTAGATGATATTTGACCGTACTTTCCTGTATGACTAATTGCTCTGCAATTTGCGCATTGGTCATACCATCAGCCAATAGTACCAACACATCACGCTCTCGATCAGTCAGCCGATTCAAAGGTGACTGTACCTCAGAGGGTGCAACTGAGCGTCGCACCGCATGGGGAAAGACAATCTGCCCCCGCGCAACATTGCGTATCGTTGACACAGTTTGGCGTGGAGGATCCGTCTTGAGTGCAAAGCCATCCGCATGGAGTTCCCAAGCTGACTGGAGTGACCCGCCATCGCCAAAGGCGCTCAGAATAACAACTTTTACAGGGATATTAGCTTCACGGATCGAGGCTAAACAAGAAAACCCATCGCGTGTTGGCATTTGTAGATCGAGTACGACAACATCTGGATGCTCACGCTGTAGAATCGAAAGCAACATATCACCATCTGTCACCGCAGCAATAACCTCAATATCTGGTTCATATGCTAACAATCCACGCAGCCCTTCAACCACGAGTGCATGATCATCTGCAAGTACCACACGAATGGGAGAAAAGGTTTGTTCAGACATCTCCTGGTACCTTTACAACAACGCGGGTTCCATAACCAACCTCACTGTCAACCCGCAATTGTCCACCAACAAGGTGCATCCGTTCACGCATCCCCCGGAGACCAATATGCTCTTCACGTTCAGTAGCACTGGGGCCTTCAAGTGGAGGTGGCGTAAACCCATGACCTTGATCAATCACTTCTAACACGACCCAACCGCTCTGGCTCCCCAGACGTACCTCATGCCGATCTACTCCCCCATGACGATAGGCATTCGAAAGTGCTTCTTGTAAAACGCGATAGAGGGCAATTTTGATAGCAAGACTCACCGATGGTACATCTTCTTCAATGTGCAAATCAACACTATTGCCGGTTAACGACTGATGTTGGAGAATAAGACCTCGAATGACTTCTGGGAGTGAACGGCGATGAAACTCGCTGGGACGAAATGTACTCAAAGAGGTTTTTATTTCTTGCAAGGCGCTCTCGACCAACCCACCAAGCTGATCAAGTTTTGGCCTGAGCCTCTTTTGGAGCGATTCATCCTCTTGCGTTATCTGTGACTGGAGCAGCGCAATTTGTGACGATGCTGCAAATAACTTCTGTACGGGGCCATCGTGGATATCTAGAATAATGCGTTGCAACTCTTCTTCAGCTACTGCTAGAATACGGCGGCTAGCCTGACGCAGGGGTCCCCATGTCAACTGATGATGCTCTTCAACCAACAAGGCAGCCAGATTCACCAGTGATTGAGTCATGCTTTGTTCAGTTGGGCCAGGAAGTGGAACATCAGGAAGAAACGCCATTCGCAAGCGACCAACCTCAAGAGAGCCCTCACAGATTGGAACATCAACCCAATTGTAAGAGAGATCAGTTGGGTCCGCTTCATCATATGATGCGGCAATACACGAGACTTGTTCTGACTCAATATAGAGCAAGAGTTCCGCGTGATCTGCACCCATACGACGACACAACTCACCAAGTAATCGCTGATAGGCATCTGTCAATGGAAGTGAATGTTCCATAGTGACTACATCCTTGTAGGTGGTTCTTATTCGTTACAACACGTAGCGCTAGTACGACATCACATAGCCTCTATGACAACGCCAGATGGCATACAAGGACAGTGTTTGTGCGAGGACGGAGACTATAGTACGGCGTGTTATCTGCTCCTAACAGTATAGCATGATCACCTATTCCCTTGCACGTGTTTTCGGCACGTTATGTGATATGAGCTAATGTCTTTCTTTCCTGGTATGACATTGAATAGAATCAAACAGCCAAAGCACAGCCCAATGAACGATAAAGTTTTGTCACAAACTTAACGTACCCTATCAGTAAAGCCAAGCAAAGATGTAGCACCTGGGCTAACTAATTGGACAAACCATTGCCCCATCTGCTCCACCGAGTAGGGTTGATCGTGCTCCAACCACCACTGAACAATTCCCAAAAATGCAGTTGCCGTAAAACGTAAAAAAATAGGAAGCGGGATAATCGTCTGCATTTGATTGTAACCGGAGGCCAATAGCTGTTGCTCTACTGTTGCTTCAAAATGAGTAACCATCAGTTGCTCAATTCCTGTTACCTCTTTGCGTCCAAGCATGACCTGATAGAACTGTGCATGATTGGCCACATGGTTGAAGAGACTTAGTCCTGTGGCCAACCCTTCATCTATCACAGATTCTTGTGAATGTATCGTTACTGGAACTAAATCCTCTTGTAGTTTCGTATAGACATCGCGAACACACTGACGAACTAAGTGATATTTATCTTCATAATGACGATAGAATGTTGCACGGTTCACCATTGCACGAGCAACAATTTCACTCACCGTAATCGACTCAAGTTCTTTCTCTAGCATCAGTCCAATTAACGCATCATGGAGCAGTTTGTGCGTGCGTTGTATACGTAAATCCTGTTTTGTACTGTTATGCGACATATATTCCTCATCTGTTGCATAGGCAGCAAAATATGACATTTTGATTGTTGACGCTCTGTTCTCGCCTGTCATATTCTTATTTTAGCATCACTGTATTGCTTAAGTACCCTATTGTCTCAGAAAATAAAGTTGAGAGAGCTTATTTTTCGGGTACCTAAATAAGGAGTTTTCTCATGACAGAGCAACACCACCTCATTCCTAACTTTGAACTATTTTCTCCTCACTTTAATGCGAATCCATACCCTATCTATGCACAGTTGCGCGAACATGTCCCAATCTACCCCATAACGTTCTTTGGCCAAAGGGCTTGGCTCATTACACGTTATGAGGATGCTGCCTATGTCTTGAAAGATAGCGTGTTTAGTATTGATCGTAGTCTCTTTATGAGCCCTGAACAGAGGGGGCAAATGATGGAACCAATCGATCAACAACTCATTAGTGATTACAGCATGCTCGGATTCGATCCACCGGAACACACACGACTACGCACTCTCGTGCACAAAGTGTTTACCCCACGAATGATTGAGGGCTTACAGGGACGAATTGATAAGATCAGCCACCAGTTGTTGGATGACATTGAACCTCATAAGCAAATAGATTTAATTGATGACTTTGCTTTCCCGTTACCCATTATCATCATTTGTGAAATACTAGGTATTCCTGATGCAGATCGACAACAGTTTCGTAAATGGTCGAACCTGATTGTTGGCGCAACTCCGTTAGATGCAGCAACGGTACACACTCAAAAAAGTGATTTTATCGAATATCTGGAACAACTCTTTATCCAACGTCGACAACATCCAGAAGACGATCTGGTAAGTAAACTGATTGCCGTAGAGGAGGAAGGCAACAAACTCTCCCAACAGGAGTTGTATGCAATGGTTATTGTTCTCCTTGTTGCCGGACACGAAACAACGGTGAACTTAATTGGGAATGGTGTGTTAGCGCTGCTCCAGTTTCCTGATCAACGAGCAAAGCTACAGCAACATCCTGAACTTATCGAGTCGGCTATTGAGGAAATGCTTCGCTATGGATCACCTGTTGATGTCGGCATACGGCGATGGGCAAAAGAGCCACTCCAACTCCACAACACCACTATCAATACAGGCGATCTTGTGAATGTCAGTCTTGCGTCTGCCAACCGTGATCCGCAGCATTTTGATAACCCAGACCTATTTGATATCGAACGTAAAAATAACCGCCATCTCGCCTTTGGTCAGGGTATACACTATTGTTTAGGGGCACCACTTGGCCGTCTAGAAGGACAGATCGCTATCAACATACTGCTACAGCGTTTGCCTGACCTCCAATTGCGTGTACCACCCGAAACCCTGCAGTGGAATCCTGGACCATTACGTGGATTACAAGCATTACCACTTACATTTTGATATCTAAGTAAGCAGGTAGCAAGAGATCAGGCTTTCAGTTGCAGCCTGGTCTTTTGTCAAAATTGTTCTCAAAGATTACTGTTCTTCAATATGGACTTCTGCCATCAATTGTTCAATCGATGAAGGCGAAGCCAGACCTACGCCAGTGTGTGTGACACGGTCCATTGAAAAAGCAGTCGCTAAACGGGCACAGATATCAAGCGAGAAACCACGCAAATGCCCAGCCACTAGCCCAGCCACCATCGCATCACCAGCCCCTACCGTGCTTGCAACGGTTACCTCTGGTGGACGAGCAAATACTATCACATCTTTACTCACAAAACATGCGCCGTCTTTTCCCATTGAAACAACAACCAGTTGTATTCCCTGTGCAAGCAACTCACGTGCAGCCTCGATGATTGCAATCTTATCCTTCAATGACTGACCAACTAGTAATTCTAATTCATGAATTTTTGGTTTGATGATGTGAGGTACAGCGCCAACAGCATGCTGTAATCCGGCACCACTGGTATCTAAAACGACTGTGCGCCCCTGCGCTTTGAGCCGAGTGATGAGGTCACAGTAGATCGTCGGGTCAACGACAGGCGGGATGCTGCCTGCTAGCACAACCCATGAGCTTTCTAGCGCCATAAGTTGAGTAAACAGGGCCTCAAGATTGGATGCTGTCGGTGACTGACCAGGGAAATTGATGTCCGTAGTTTGATGTTGTACCGGATCAGTAATCTTTATCCCCGTGCGCGTCTGTCCTGCAATGCGTACAAAACAATCATTGATCTGCTTCTGATGAAAAAGAGCTTCAAATGTACCATCATTCTCGCGTCCCAAAAATCCGGTAACTCCTACTCGATGGCCATAATCAGCCAGAAAGGTGGCGACATTCACACCCTTCCCCCCTGGTTGACTCCTGGTACGCTCAACACGATTTACCTGACCCGCTGCAAAATCTGGAATAACAACTGTCTGATCGATTGCCGGGTTAAGGGTTACGGTTACGACTTCGAGTTGCGCCTGTTGAGAGGCATTGTTTCCCATACTGAAAACCTTTCTTATCAGATTAATGGAATAGCGATTCCAAGGCAACGACCAATGGTTGTTGATCTATCAACCGACTACTAAATACCTGATCGTTTGAGGATAAAATAGTAGCAAGGGTCCAATGACAGGAGCTGTCGTGCTGACAAATTCGAGAGCGACATTGATCACACGCTCAGTATTGCGAATAGCTTCGCTGGTACGAGTTTCGTAAACTGGTCTGTAACTAAAGCGAGTTCTATCTACTTGGATATCAGTAGCCAGGATGACCACTTCTGCATAAGCAATAGACTGCTCGGATAAAATATTTTGTGCGCCATCGGCACCCTGTGTTTCAACCATAATCTCATGACCCATAGCTTCCGCAGTCTTGCGTACAGCCTCTGCCGCCATGATCGTGTGTGCAACACCTGTGGGGCACGCGGTGACAGCAACAATGCATGTCATGGATAGTCTCCTTTACACTTTTTATAGGTTACGAATTATACCAAAATACTTATTTATGTCAATATTTTACTTTCGTTCACTTTCGATATAACCACATCTTGTGCAGAACGGATGGATGCATTTACTTTCCTTGACGTGTCATACACGCTCTTGTATTATTAAAAACTAGATTCTGGTATCATTACAGGGAACACGCTCTTCAGAAAAGGGCTTCTATTTCTATAAACCTGTCATCTTTCATACAGTTATAACAACAATGATCGAAGAGACAAACATGAATAACCCTATCGATTTTGAAAAAGAAAGCAAACCAACGAAAATACCACTGATGCTTGATCGGAGAACCCAAATAGTAGAGTCAGTTCGACAGCAAGGAGTAGTTCGTGTACAAGAATTAGCCGATCGTTTCCAGGTTTCGGAAGTAACCATTCGGAGTGATCTTGCACAACTTGAAAAAGATGGTTTCGTTGTCCGTGATCGCGGTGGTGCCGTATTGAACCATCAAAATAACAGTATACTTATTGCTTTTGAACAACGCACTGAATTACATCGGGAAGAGAAAAGACGTATTGGAGAGGCAGCCAGCCAATTTGTTGCCGAAGGAGATACCATCATACTCGACGCTGGTACAACGACGGTAGAAATGGTCAAGCACCTGACATCACTGGATGCGTTAACCATTGTGACCAATGCCCTGAATGTAGCAACTGAAATGGGGAATCTGCCACACGCCCAGGTCCTTCTGCTGGGCGGGGCGATGAACTACAAAACATTTAGTACACTAGGGCCATTGGTAGAACAAAATCTCAATGATCTGATGGTGCAAAAGGTATTTTTAGCAGCCGAGTCAATTGACAATGAGGTGGGCCCAACTGACACCTCAATGGAGATTGCTCAAGTAAAACGGGCTATGGTCCGCGCTGCTCGAAAGGTCATTCTGCTGGCCGACTCCAATAAATGGAAACGCACAGGATTCATTAAAGTTGTGCCATTTGATGCTATCCATACCATTGTGACTGACACCAACTTACCTAAAGAGGTAGGGCAAGCCATCGAACGGCGCGGTATTGAACTGGTATTAGTCTGACAGGCTATGTACGCCATTGTGGTAGCATATGTGTAGACGATACGCACAGACAACCCCATCCAACTTTACTCGTGCTGACGCTCGTGTTCGATAATCGTCTCAGAGCGCCCTCCACGTAATTCATTAATACCATAAATCAGTAAAGCGGTCGCTGCGGCTTCATCTAAGTTCCCTACCAGCGGAAGGACATCGGGAATAAGTTCGAGCGTCCCTGCGGTAGGATTGAGCAGATAAACACCCCCTACGAGAATAGCAATGACAGCACGGACGATCTGCGGTGTACGATTGTTTTTCACGATTGCGATCTCCTGAATACTAGAGCTATTGTGTGAGTATAGCAGAGAAATACGATGTCCTCACTTAACGACAACTAGTAGTATAATCTATCCTATGTATGGTTATGGAATTGCCACAGCACGTCCTATCATGTTTTCTGTAGGATCATTCCTGTGCCTGTATAGTTATACAAGAGATAATATGCAAGATCCGTGCTGATAATCTCCCTTTTGCAGTTCATCATACAAAGACGTAGTTCTCAGAAAGGGTATTCCGAATGGACATACAAATTACATTTCCCGGTGGCACTCGTGTCGACGCACAGATTGGCTCACATATTGTGTCGACAGATCAACCAGTTAAGGGAGGAGGGTCTGATAGTGCTGCCACACCGTTTGATGTGTTTCTCGCCTCACTTGGAACATGTACCGGGATCTATGTGTTGAATTTCTGTCGTCAGCGCAATATTCCAACCGAAGGGTTACGAATGACTCAACACATGGATACAGACCCCGAAACAGGGATGGTCCGTAGCATCAAACTGGAAGTTCATCTTCCGACAGATTTCCCGGTGAAGTACACAGCAGCATTACTGCGTTCGGCTGAACAGTGTAAGGTCAAAAAACATCTTGAGCAGCCACCACACATTGAAGTCATCGCAAGCACGGTTGATACCGTATCCACCTGACACAAATCGTCGCTCATATCCAAACTACACGCAAAGACCTGATCCATCAATCTGGATCAGGTCTCGTTTATCCGTTTTAATCAGAACGATATTACAAATCAGCAAGCTGCCAATCGATTTCAGGCTTACCAGCATCGCGGAGTGCTGCATTGATAGCGGAGAAGGGGCGGCTACCAAAAAACCCGTTGCGAGCCGACAGAGGCGATGGGTGCGCCGATTGAATGATGACATGGCGCTGTTCATCTATCAATTTCACCTTTTTCTGGGCATATGCTCCCCACAGAACAAATACCACCGGACTTTCTTTTTCATTTACTTTTTCAATAATGGCATCGGTAAATGTCTCCCAGCCTTTGTTTTTATGTGAATTCGCGGTGTGAGCACGCACCGTCAGAACTGCGTTGAGCATAAGCATACCCTGCTCTGCCCATGGCGTTAGGTAGCCATGGTTAGGAATGCGAAAACCGACATCACTGGCAAGCTCTTTGTAAATATTGACCAGAGATGGCGGTGTCTTGATACCCGGCTGCACAGAGAAACACAACCCGTGGGCTTGGCCAATATCGTGGTAGGGGTCCTGGCCAAGAATGAGGACATTGACACGATCAAATGGCGTTATGTCGAGTGCGGCAAAGACCTGTTCCTCGGGAGGAAAGATGGTGTGCTGCTGTCGCTCACTATCGACAAACTGTTGAAGTTTCTGAAAATACGGCTTCTGCGTCTCATCGGCAAGCTGTTCCTGCCACCCAACCGGAATAGTCAAAGTCATTGGTTCACTTTCTATCTTCATCTGGAAAGATCAAACACCTTCACTAAGAACGCATAGATATCACTTAATTCGTCAATAAGTTTGGCGGTTGGTTTCCCCAAGCCATGACCAGCCTGCATCTCCACACGCAACAAAATAGGATGCTGGCCAGAATCAGCAGCTTGGAGTGTCGCAGCAAATTTACGAGCATGTACAGGCACAACTCGATCATCGGTATCCGCTGTGGCTATTAAAGTGGGCGGGTAGGTTGCGCCTGTTGTAATGTTGTGCAAGGGCGAATAAGCATAGAGAAATTGGAAGTGGTCAGGATTTTCTTCTGCATTCCCGTATTCACCTGTCCAATAACGACCAATAGTAAATTTGTGGTAGCGTAGCATGTCGATGACAGGCACCTGGCAAATGACGGCGCCAAACAACTCGGGTCGTTGTATCATACACGCCGCAACAAGCAACCCACCATTGCTCCCACCCACAATGGCCAACCGCTCTGAGTTGGTATATCCCGTATCAATCAGCCATTCGGCAGCACCAATGAAGTCATCGAAGACATTCTGTTTCCGTTCCAACATCCCGGCTTCGTGCCAGATCTCACCATATTCGCTTCCACCACGCAGATTGGCTACGGCATAGACGCCTCCAAGCTCCAACCACATAAGGCGCGAAGTAGCAAAGAAGGGCAGCAGGCTATTGTTAAATCCTCCATAGCCATAGAGCAATACAGGATTAGTTCCGTCTAATTCCAGGCCTTTTTTGTGTGTGATAAACATGGGAACACGCGTGCCATCCTTTGACGTATAAAACACCTGCTTCGTCTCATACGCCGCAAGATCAATAGTGACAGGTGTGGTACGGAACGTGGACAGAGCGCCCGTGGCAAAATCATAGCGAAAGGTGGTTGGCGGTGCCAGAAATGACTCGAAGTTGAAAAGCAATTCATCGTCCGTACGCTTGCCCGAGAGTCCCGTGATCGAGCCAATCGAAGGGAGTGGTATGTCACAATCTAGACTGCCATCAAGGTGATAGAGTTTGAGCTGATGGTGAACATCGTGCAAATAGGCCACCACAAAACGGTCATTCGCCATTGTCACAAATGAGACAGGATCGTCTTGTTGCGGTATAACCTCCTGCCACTGTGAGCGCTCGGGATGATTAATATCAATGGCAATGATGCGATTACGCGGTGCATCCAAATTGGTCAAAAAGTAGAATGTCGTTCCGATGTTATCAATAAAGAGATATCTGGCATCTGAGTCATCGAGCAATGGAATAAAGGGTCCATCACTATCGATAGGTCGATAATAGATGCGATTCTGTGGATCGGTGCCACGATGGATGTACACAAGCAGATATTGACCATCTTCACTTACTATCGGAGTAAGGCCAAGCTCTTTTGCATCAGGTCGTTCATAGATGAGTCGATCATCAGATTGCGGTGTCCCCAACGTATGCCAGTATATCTTACTATGAAATGTTTGTTCTTCCTCAGG
>JBCDFA010000070.1:0-25529 GCA_039178835.1 Chloroflexota bacterium | reverse complement strand
GTGTCCATCAGCAGATGAGCATATCCGGCGCTGCTCCAGAGGAGTCGTTCAGTGGGAAAGCCCCGTCCGCCACCATAGCCAATATATTCGACAACACAGGGCAAAGGTGCCGAACGTTGACGGGGTAGGGTCAACCAGCCTTTGACAGGTTGTCCACCATAGCCGTTAAAGGTAACGTCAAAGGTTTCCACAAGTTGCAGGTGAAAGTCTACAGGCTCAAACGTTGCGTTAAGCGGAAACTGGCGACATTCGGACAATGTGCGTTGCCAGAATGCATCAAAGTTCTCTGGCTCATCACGATCAGGACGATAGCGTTGTAATTGGTCAAGTGGCATGTCAAAAAGGGCCATATGGAAGTCCTCCACAGCATTATGAGCAATACAGATAGGTATCAAGTAGACAGATTGATATGTATACTCATTCTATCATCATCTGTGTTTTGTGATGTTTCTCCATGCCACCTGACACGGCAATTTATGACTTGATCAAAGCTATGTCATCGTAGTATTGCACACCCCAGTTATTCCAGAAGCTTACGTCTAGTTGTGTAACACCTGCGGGTAGCGTAAAGCTCAATTCGTGTTTTGTATAAGTGGTGCTAGGACAGTCAAGCCATTGTTTTGTCAATGTCTCCCCTTCCCAGTACGACACACCAACTGCACCGTCTGCGCCATTCTGTTCTTTGCACCACACACTCAGGGTATAGTTGGCCCCTGGTGTGAGATTCTCGACCGTCTGTGCACCATGTCCGCTCTGGGCAGTTTCAAGCATCAGCGCTGAGGTCCCACTCTGTGCATCATTGACAATCTGTCCAGCGCCACTGCCCCAATCAGTTAACCCGTTCTCAAACCCGGCATTGGTAAGCAAGTTGGTCGTACTGGTACCGCTACCAGTTGTAAAGACGGTTACTGAGTGTGGTGGTGCGTCAAATCCATTGACTAGCGTGTCGTAATTTGCCGTTCCTGTGGTGTATCCTGCCTCAGAGATTTGATATCTGTCCAGTGTCGATGGTAGTGTCCCCCCGTTAAAGGTGGTGCGAACACGATGTGTGTTGTTAGTACGGTTGACGATGAGATATGAGTAGTGTGATTGATCTTTGACTGCAAAGGTCACCACCGGGCCCTCAACATCAGTGGAGGTAGCTACTTGCTGGCCAATAAAGTAGTTGTTCATCAGATGGAAGGTATGGGCAGTGGTGGTTAGACTAAAATCATTCTCCATCTTGCCATAGATACCATCTTTTTCGTTCCATGCCATTGTCGCATCAACGTCACTTTCGACTGCGTACACCAAAGCTAACGCATCGTAGACGGCGCCTTTGTAGTTTTGCATGCGCTCGTCACGGGTTTCCCAAGTCCAGCTGATGTTGTACTCATCGAGCCAAAGTGGGATCGAACGATTGGGACTCTTGCTGTCAAGAATATCTTGAATATCGACGGTGTGAACAAACAAAGAGTCTTCGTCGGGATTAGTGGGATTGTATATACGGTTGTACACGGCATTGTCAGAGTCGCCTGCACTCCCACTGGCATAAAAGTGATAGCTCAGGAAATCAAGAGTCGTTGGGTTGCTCTCGTTGACAGTGCCTTCCACAAAGCGCTCAACCTGCTCTACGATATCCGCACGCGCAAAAGCTGGCCCACCAACCTTGATGCTGGGGTCAACAGCTTTCATAGCTTTGGCAGCCTGGTTGTAGATGTCGATTAACTCGTCCAGACGATCTGGTTTACCCTGATCCACGAGTTTGACATAATAGATATCATCACGTTCATTGGTGGCTTCCCAGTAGGTGAACTTGTACTCAGGATTATCAATATTGACAATCTGCACCAGGTCAGCACAGAACTGAGCGAAGTCGTCGAACTTGTCTGCATCGAGAAATCCATCATCGTCAACATCCATCCACTCGGGCCACCATGGGATCGACATCACAGGTGTGATACCTTGCACGTCAAGTGCGCCGAGAGCAGCCTCAATTTTTTCGACATCCCACGTTTGATTGGCAGTGTCCAGCCAGCCACTGGTATGCTCACTTGAGTCACGCATCATTTCGGCGCTGTGGTACCGAAAGATGCCAGGTGCCATATAGTTCAGGTTGTCGTTATATGCACTGTTGCTGACTTCCTCTGGATTAAAAGCCTTGAAGCCGTTTAAGCCATAACTAAAGTCAGTGGTGTTTCTCTTCGTCGAACCCCAGTTGACTTCTGCATTGATTGGTGAGAGGTCGATAGCAACGTTATCAAACTCTGCGGTGTCCAGAGTACTGTCATCGGCGCTGTTGACTGCCAGACCAGCATGCACAGCGGTAGATAGTGGTACGTCTGCGCTGCCCACTTCAGTCCAGCTATCTGATGCGCCCGAAGGCGAAACATACCCACGAAACGTGTTGCCCTCTCGCTCTAGTTTCAACCAGTATGGTGCCGCTACTGTCATATCTCCCGTAGTTATAGAGGTTTCTGCCCCAGCTTCAGTACGGCTCTGGAAAACAACTTGCCCACTGGCGGTGATCGCGATCATGACATTAGGTTCAGCACGCCATGTCGTTAAGGACTCACGGATCATTACGCCATACTTGGCTTTATCTGGATCGCCACTGCCTGGATGGGCAAAACTCTTTACGCGAGCGACCACTGCTCCGTCCCCACTAAAGCTTCGTGAGGCGTAATGAAACTTATCCCAGGTCCAGGAAATATCATTACCATTGCCTTTGACTGTAAATGTGTCGTTGGCATAACTGGTATCGCCAGCGACACTTGTATTCCCAATGTCCCTGCTTGTCCAGGAATCGGGTAAGCTTGTGTCGGCATAGGTTGGTGAAATCGGCAGAGCACCCGTGGTAAGCAATGTTACTAGCAGTAGTAAACAAAACAAGCGAAGTACATTGTGGAGAAGCTGGTGCGTCTGTGTACGGATCGTCGTAGATCTGAGCATAGATTTCCTCCTACATTGGATTGTGTCATCCTTGATTTGATTGGGCAGTATAGCGTTTTCAGTTGCTCTACTTCGTAATGTCGATACGTATCGAACCTGACTATGAACAAATACCTATGTATCTTTATGCTACTAGTATAATAACTAAAGCAGTAGTTTGTCTAGTGCAAATATTTATTTTTTGTTCACATTTTTGTTTATAGCGTGTGTTTGGTTTATGTTGAAAATCATAATGTCGTCACTTGGTTTTGCTCGCTCACTGTTGCTCGTGCTGCGATACGCGTTACCAGGGGCGCAATGGTGGACTCTGATCACGGCGGCGGCGGAGATCTGCCAATTGATCGTCTCGTCCCAGATCCATGAGACGTTGCTCGATTGTGTGGCGTGGGCAGTACAGGTCCGGGTCTACACCGGCACGTAGCTGCTCTTGAAATGGATCGCGCACACCAGCAGGTCCAGTTGTGAAGTGCCATAGCCATTCCAGCAACATGTGATCTAATTCGGATACGACGGTTGAATGGGTCTCAGCCAGATTGGTTGTTTGACATGGATCATGAGCCATATCAAACAGATAGAGAGGATCGTAGGGATACAGACCTGAGTGCATAGTGCGAATAAGCCGATACTGTTGTGTCCGTACAGCACGCTGATATGAGTAGATGCCCGCCCCCACAACCAGGTGGTCACGTGCCTGCATTGCTTCACCACGAAGCGCTGCTGCATGGCTCATGCCATCCCACCCAGAGGGTAGTGCGAGACCAAGGAGTTCGAGTACAGTCGGTGCAAGATCAAGTTGATAGAGTAAGGAGTCAATGACCTGTCCGGCTTTGGTGACACCAGGCCAGCATATGATGAGTGGCACGTGAGTCGTCCCTTCACAAGCATTGCCGTGCTCAAAATACATGCCCAGTTCCCCAATCGACTCACCATGATCTCCCGATATGATGATGGCAGTGTCTTCATGGACGCCCAGCCGCTGGAGTTCTTCGAGAATATCACCAATTCGCTCATCAACATAAGCAATACCTGCATCGTGACCGTCTACAAAACCCAGGTAGTTGTCAAACGTGTCGGGGTTGCCACGTGGCATACGGGCTGTGCGCCCCTTGTGTGAGTTCTGCCAGTTTGTTTCAAACCACCAGTCGCGAGCAGTACGCGGACCATAAAATGTTTCAACATCGTGTGCAATCATTGCCGCATCAGGGTACATGGGCACAGGTTGTCCTCGAACACGCTCAAAGTAGGCTGCTGGTGCCGCATAGGGGTGATGGACATCCCAGTAATTGATATGCAGAAACCAGTTGTCACGAGTTCCGTTGGAGCGTAACCATTCGATCACTTTTTCGTTGACTTCTGCCGCTGCCTCGCTTCCCCCAGGCAATTGATTACCAAGATAATGTGTGAAACCTATCGAGAACCACCATGCCAGATGGCGTTGGCCAAAACTAGAGAAACAGACAGTGTCCCATCCGTTTTGTTGCAGGCATTGCATCCACATTGGTCGCATCGGGTCATGGGTATGACCGCGTCCTGCGTAACGCAACTGACTGGCTGGACCTGCGTGACAGGTGACACCATTGTTGATCCCGAAACGCCCAGAGAACAGGGCCGCCCGACTTGGCAAACAGGGAGCATCTGATGTATGGCAGTTCTGGAAGCGCACGCCCTGACCGGCAAGCATATCGATAACTGGCGAAGTTGGCCGTTGGTATCCATAGCACCCCAGATGATCAGGTCGGCAGGAGTCTATGTCAATGTATACAATACGCATTGGTTTCTGTTTTCTGTTACAGAGTTGCGACATGAAACAAACACTGGCATCTATGTTGTGTTTGTCGGCTTTGTGCCCTCAGACGTACCCGATAAATGACTTGCTCTAATCCACCAAAGGCCGTAGCAGTGATTGTTTCAACCGTTGCCTTGAAAGAGGTGTGATCATATGCCATTGTGATCGTACCATGTTCCCCATGCCATATGATGCGCTCATCATCAAGTGTAGGTGAATGGAAACTTATAAACACTTCATCAAACGTAGCCGGTTTCTGAAACAAACATGTGTCAGTCAGCGTGAGTTGTGCCTGGTGGTGTGCGTCAACACGCCAGACAAATCGACGCGTAAGCTGTGAGAGATGAGCAACAGCATATGCCTGCGTGAGATCCAGTTCAAACACCATACCATCAGGTTCTGGTTCATAAGAGAGGACTTCGGCAGTGTGGTGTCGTCCCCCTCGCTGAGGATGTCCATCGATGAGCGGCACCGAATGCCCTTCGGAAGAAGTGTGCAAAAAGCTATAACGATCACCATGGAAGTAATCGCGGGTGTACAATCCGGGGCCCAGATCTGCAAGGAGACTCTCACCACCAATATGGAGAATAAAATGCCCCAGATCATTGTGATTATGTGGCTCATCATTATGACCGCCTTTGGCTGAAAAAGCGACCATCGTTGACCCAAAGGAGCGTCGGTCGATGCCCCAGGACAGGTCGGGCAAATACGTTGTCGTAGGGGGTGTTGGTTGACTCAACGACTGTGGATTGCTCCACAAAAGAGTACGAATGGCATGACTCCAGCGGTATCGATTATCGTGTCGGGTAAGTGCAACCTGCACTATCTCCGGCACCGAGCACTGTAATCGAGTCGCTAGTCGCGATATAAGCCCGGTAGGTAGTTGCACACGCATATGCCCATCGGAGTAGTTGATAAAGTTGCCAGATCCTAAACTTACGTGGGATGGAAAAGATGCGATAGCTCGTAGTTTATCCCCTTGGAGTAGGTCCAGTTGTCCATTTGTATAGGTATACAGTGCCTCTGCAAAATAGACATAGTACCCAAACCCATAGGCCCAGTAGTTAATCCCTTCAGCACATCCGCCATCATTACCATAGCCTTCTAGAAAGCACTCCATAGACCGCACTACGCGCTCCATCATCCCCGCAAGTCGCTCAGAGTTTTGTTCCAGTATGAGTGCAGCGATGCCGGTGGCTCCCATACAAACCGCTGACCAATTCATTGCTGTGTCTTCCCAGCCAAAATGAATCGAGGTATTGAAAAGAGGAGCAAACACACGTCGTTCGATCTCTTGTCGCACACGATAAGCAATGAACGGATGTAGTTGGTCACCAAGCAATCGTAGTATCTCGGCCAGGGCACATGCCGTTTCTGCAGCCATCAGGCTTACCATCTGTTCTGGGGGAAGGCGATGCGCCTGTTTCGCTTCCATACCGATAGGCAGATGTGCTGGCAGTGCCCAGGTATACTCGTTACAGATGGCCCAGATCATTTCTTCTAATGTCCCAATCGTTGTATCAGTCGTATCAAGCAGCGCAGTGAGTGCCATCACTCCCAAGCGACGACGACGATCAGCATACAGCTCATCGTACTCTTGTCGACTGCCATCTGCATCGAACATTTGAAATAAACGAAATGGCAGATGCGGGAAATCGGTTGTTTGTGCACGCTCTGCTTCAAGACGTATATCAGCAATGAAATCCTGAAGATGTGGCTCACTGCGAAGCTGCGTGAACTGTTCTGGAATTACTGGTATTCCATATGGGAAATCTGTGGGTGGCATATCAACGGCACATATGGCCTGTCTTATCTGCCGAAATGTATACATGCGATCTCCAGACAAACATGCTTGTTAAACCTGATCCACCTTACTTTACAGCCCCGGCAATTCCCTCAATAAAGTAGCGTTGTAAAAAGACAAATACCACGACAATGGGAAACACGGTAATAACGGCTCCGGCACACATCAGCGTCCAATCAGTGCTGTTTTCACCGACAAATGCCGCCATGCCTACCGTGAGAGTCCGTAGTTCTGGGCGACCAAGGGTAAACACAAGCGGGATGAAGAACTCATTCCAGCTATCGCGGAAGTTAAAGAGCGTTACCGTTGCGATCATTGGCGTCGACAAAGGCATCACAATATTCCAGTACAGCCGTGGAAAGCTAGCCCCATCAATGATGGCAGCTTCCTGAATTTCTTTATTGATTGTGGTAAAAAAGCCAAAATAGAGAAAGGTGAAAAAGATAAGACCACCTGACATATCGACCAGAATAACGGCCCACAATGTATCATTCAGTCCTAGCCACAAGATGATTTCGTAAATCGGAATAATGGTATAGCCACGGGGCAAAAACAAGGTGAGCGTGATAATCGCCAGAAAGATTTTCTTTCCTGGAAGCTGTGTACGCGCCAATGCACAAGCTGCCATGGAGCTAAAGAGATTGGTTAGCAGGACAATCCATAACGCTACAAACAGGGTATTGCCAAAGTAGATACCAAAATTAGCTTTGGTCCACGCGTCAATATAATTTTGCCAGCGCCATGCATCAGGAATGATACTAAGACCTTCAGTAAAAAAGCCACCAACACTCTTGAGCGAACCAGCCATCATCCATAGGAATGGATAAATGTAGAAGATACCGATCCCACACAGTACAAGATGTGTGAGCACTCGATCAAGTTGGATACGTACACGTCGTTGACTTCGGGTGGTATGGCTCACTGATGTATCAAGTGTTGTTGACACAATATACCTCGTTTTCATTGGATGAACGTTTGACTATGCACCTGTATCAAGGCGCATTTCGGCCTGCCGACGGCGTGAACGAGCGACAACAAGAACCTGTAAAACGGTTAATCCCAGAATGAGAAAGCTCATAAAAATCGCTGCAGCAGATGCGTAGCCAAAATTAGCCTGTGATGTGCCATACTTGGAACCAAAGGTATAGCTGTAGATGTAGGTGGAAACGACTTCGGAAGCATAGAACGGTCCACCTTGCGTCATCACCCACACGATATCAAAAACACGAAGCGAACCAAGCACCGCAAAGATGAGGATGATAGCACCGACAGGGCGAATAGCAGGTACAGTAATATACCAGAACTTCGCAAATCGTCCTGCGCCATCAACGGTAGCCGCTTCGTACAGGTCTTTTGGAACGGTTTGTAGGGCCGCCAGGAAGTTGACCAGATTAAGCCCAAGGGTGTGCCAGATGCTAATCGCAATAATGACAGGCATGACCAGCGTAGGATTTTGCATAATACCCAAACGTGGATTGACCCATCCAAGATCGACTAGCCATTGTGGATAATTGACACCGACGCGTGCAAAGATCAAAGAGAATACTACACCAATGACCGCCATGCTTGTTACGACAGGCAAGAAATAGACAGCACGATAAAAGTTCGACAAACGCAATCGTACATCATTGAGCACCAGTGCCAGAATAAGTGCCAATGTGAGTTGGATTGGAACCAGAAAGCTCGTAAAGATGACGGTATTTTTGAAGGCGTTCCAGAAAAATGGGTCAGTTGCAACTTGCTGGAAGTGACGCAGACCAACAAACTGGGTCGGATCACCAAAGCCATCCCAGTTGTAAAAGGCATAGCGAAACGACCCAGCAATAGGATAGAGCACAAAGACCAGCGAGAGGATCGTAAGTGGCAGCAAAAAGACATAGCCCCACATGTGCTCGCGTACACGACGCAAAACGGGTTTCTGATCGATTGTTGATTTGGGTCCCTGGCCAAATGATGGTGCCACAGCCATATGGTGCTCCTTGCATCGCTACACGTCAGTGATGAGTTTGTTGGTTAGGTTGTTGCGGTGGTCAGATAGTCTTCGGTGATATCCCAATCAGGGAAGATCCAATCCTCTACACTGACACTTGCGCCTGCGGCCTGAGCATCAGCGATGGCCTGTTCACGTGCTGCTGACCATCGTGCATCGAGATCTTCGAGAGCTGCATCGATATCGGTCACCTGACCCGTATAAATACCTTGCATAATCTCTTGTGCTCCTGGCTCAGGGTTGGTGATCTTTACTTCACTAAAAGCTGGATTGCGTAACGATGGAGCTGGGCCAACTCGCGTCATGTCTGGTCCAAGGGTGGCCAGTTTCGCCAGTGCCGGGTTTTCAATGTACTCAGGGTTGTTGGCTGTAGGATGTACGGAGAGGCCATTGCCGCCTTTGACCCAGAGTGCTCCCGCCTCACTGGAATGTAAGAACTTAAACCATTCCCATGCTGCCTCGGCCTGTTTACTGTTTGCTGAAACGGCAAAGGTCTGGCCACCAGGTCTCGCATAGAAATAACTTTGTGGTGTTGTGGTGCCAAAGAGGGGAATGGTTGTTACCGTATAGTCTTGAAAGTCGGGAGCAACATCTTTGAGACTGTTCACCATCCAGTCTCCATTTAAATACAGCCCGAACGTATGCTGAGAGAACAGCACCCGCAGCGATTCATCATCAAGTGACCCAGACTCGGGGAGAATAAGCTCCTCATCTCGCAACGTATTGATCAAGTCAATGGCCTGACGATAGGCAGGGTTTGTTGATAACGTGTACTCACCGGTGCGATAATCAAGCCCGTTCTGCCCCCCAGGTGCACCACTCAGTTGGGCCATCCACAGGGGCCAGTGGTAGTTATTCGATTGGGCTGCGAACCCGTATCCATAGACGTTACCATTGCCCTGCTCGGTAATCGTGCGGGCTGTGTCTAAAAAATCTTCTACGGTGACAGGGAGCATAGGTTCGCCATTGCTATCTGCTAAACCGGCATCCTGAAAGACTTTCGTATTAACCCACACCTGTATCCACATCGCATTGTTCGGCGAGGTGAATGGCGCACTGTAGGTCATGCCACCAAGCGTGTTGCTACCCTCGAGAAAGTTGATGTCGGGATTAGGATAGGAGCCTTTAAAATCCGCAAAGCCGTTAAATTGTGAAAGATCGGCAAGCCACCCATTGTCAACTTGTTCTTGTATGGTTACACCCTGGGGCATCATAAAGACATCAGGCACTGTATCGCCTTTTACTGCCAGTTGGAACAGATTTGCATAGTTATTATTGTCAATATTGTTTACCGTGCGATTAATAGTAATATTGGGATGCTCTGCTTGAAATGCGGCAATAATGTCCTCAAGAGCATCGCTTTGACTGACATACCAGTCCCAATGGGTAATCTCAATAGTTTCAGTTGTTCCGGGGGCGCTGGTGTTCGTATCAGTGGTTTGATCTGTTGTGTCTTGTGGTGATTGTGCAGTTTCCGATGTTGATGATGCACCACATGCCGCTACCAGAGGCGACAAAACGGTTGCACTTCCAATCATGGCTCTTCGCAGAAATTGCCGTCGTGACATAGCTAGTTGTTCGTCCATAGGTGCTCCTCCTTTGAGCATCGAGGCATTGGCTGTGCCTTATGTACTTGGAACAAATAACAGACTTTTTGTGTAAGACAACCTAGTTGATCTGGACTATGCGGACATCAAAAGGTGTTAATCCAGTTTCAGCGGTCAACCATTCATTCGCCAGAATATCATAATATGATTCTGAGAGTGTCACCTTTTGTGCGTGAGCAGTATGGTTTAATAAGAAGAGAAATGCTCCGTTTGGTCCTTCGCGCAAGATTGCTTCAACTCCTACAGGGGTGGCCAGAATACCTTCCATCTGTAATGACCTGAGTGTATGTGCTGCTATCGCATCGATTAGCATATCGCCTAATACACCGACATAGGTCACACTCCCCTGTCCATACTCATTGTGTGTAATGGCCACTGCATTATGCTCATCGCCCCCATCATAGTGTGCCAGTGCTGTAGCGTTGTGCAATTCCAATAGTTCGTACCACAGGGTTGCCTCATACGAGTCTGATATTCCAGCGCTCTTTCTGTGCACATGTCGTACTTGTCCTGGCGGCAGAGAAGCCCATTCTGTCACACGTACCCCAGCGAGGTCGGCCAGCAGCCCTGGTAGCGGCAACGATGTCATCGTATTGCTCGTTTCGCGCCAGCCTGTGCGTGGGCCAAGTATGAGTGTCCCACCCTGGCTTACATAACGCTGTAGATTGTTAGCTATCTGATCGGTCAGAATGTGCAGCGACGGCGCAATGACAAGCTGATATGCTTCCAGGTCTTCGTCTGGCTGACAAAACTCAACTGCGATATTGCGTCGAAGGAGCGCCCTGTACCATGGCTGAATATAGAGCGAAGGATCCGACAACGCCTCATTGTGTGGCTGATGTTGCAGTGACCAGTGGCTAGCGATGTCGGTCAGTATGGCAACTTTCGCGCGTATGGACGTTCCTGTAAGCAAAGGCTGTACCTGTTTGAGTTCTTGCCCCAGTGCTGCCGTCTCATCATATACACGCCCAGGGAGACCGTCGTGTGGCAAAATAGCACTGTGTAGTTGTTCTGCACCACTGCGAAAAGCACGCCAGTGAAAATAGAATATACCATCAGCACCATGGGCTATGGCGTGCCACGACCGCAGGCGTGCTTCGCCGTGACGTAGCGTAGGATTGTGACGGGTCCAATTGACTTGTGCTGGCGGCGATTCCATAATCCAGAATGGCTGATGTTTGAGACCCCGTATCATGTCGTGGAAACGTGCTACATCATGCCAGTCCATTCCTTCGTCGATATAGTTGTCCCAGGTTACCATGTCCAAAGGTTGGCTCATCTGTGAGTGTTCAAGTTGGTCAAACCCAGCCATAAAATTGTGACAGATAAACTGGTTGTGGGTATAGTCGCGTAAAATGGTGATCTGCATCTGTTGGTAATCACACACTGTTGCTGCCGAATAGCGATAAAAATCAAGCACATGGCCAGGATTATGGTAGGTTGCTGTGGGTTGGGGTGGGGCGATTTGTTCCCATTCATTATATTCCTGACTCCAGAATACTGTTCCCCATGCTTTATTAAGATGATCAAGCGAACCATAGCGTGTTTGCAGCCACTCACGAAAGCCTGTTTGACATTGGGTACAGTAGCAGCGCACCGTGTCATGGCATCCAAATTCGTTGTCGATCTGCCAGCCAATTACAGCGGGATGCCGACCATACCGTTGAGCAAGGGCCGTTACAATGCGCTCAGAAGCAGCGCGAAAGTGGTTATTGTTGAGACAGATAAAACGGCGGCTCTGTGGCGCCATGCGTCGACCTTCTGCGGTCACAAAGAGCATATCTGGATGCGATGTAACTAACCAGTGTGGTGGCCCAGCTGTTGGTGTTCCCAGGACAATCTTTAGCTGATGCTCTGCAAGACAGTCGATGACTCGATCAAGCCATTCAAAGGTGAAATGACCGGCATGGGTTTCTAGGCGAGTCCAGGCAAACTCCGCCAAGCGCACAACCGTCAACCCTGCCTGTGCCATGAGTGCAGCATCCCGTGACCACGTCTCCTCGGACCATTGTTCTGGGTAGTAGGCAACACCATAGTGCATATGACCACCTTTGTCTCCGTTTTTCTAAACACTCACAGACAGCATAGAGAGGTATTAGTCTGCGCGTTTGTTGAGGTATGTGTTTCGTAAAGTCGATACGTTTCGATTATACGGAAACATGGATATTCTGTCAAGACCCAAGTTGCCTCTTTTTGACTCGTGTCAAGAGGCCTCAGGAGGAAATAGATCGTGCTGGTCCACTGGAGCCACGAATAATCAATTCAACTGGCAATACCATGTTTACAGACATACCATTAGGATTGTTTACCTGGTCAATCAAGGTCTGAACAGTAAGTTTGGCCATATTGTTTTTCGGAACACGTATTGTGGTCAGTGGCGGGCTAGAATAACTGGCCAGATCGATATCATCGACACCAACTATGGATAGATCTTCTGGTACCGACATATGATGTTCACGTGCCGCACGCAAGGCGCCAATGGCGACTTCATCGCTGGCAGCCAGGATTGCTGTGGGTGGTGTAGATAAATTGAGCAACCCTTTTGCGCCTAGCCAACCTCCCTGTAGACTATTTGTTATCTCGTCCTGTGTTGTGAGTTGTTCGCTGGTGACGAGCTGTGGATCGAATGGTACATTGTGAACACGTAAACTTTGGAGGTATCCATCGAAACGCCCATCGTGATTCCCAATGAAGCCGATGCGATGATGCCCCATCTCAATGAGGTGTGTGGTTGCGCGTTGTCCAGCATCGAGTTTATCAAAAGTGATGGAGGGTAGTCCCAGGCAACTCGAATCAAGACAGATAACATTGGCAACGCGCTCTCTGATGCGTTCAAGCAGTTCCTGATCACGCGAGAGGGGTGGTTTGATGTGAATTAACACCAATCCGGCAATTGTTTCAGGATGGATGAGTTCATTGAATAAAATAGGATCTTGAATTTCATCGTAGAGGTGAATAAAACGAACCGCATAGTTATGTTGCACGGCTTCATCAAACAATCCGACCAGCAAGGTGCTATAAAACGGACGAGCAATTAAGACACGTGCGCCACCAGAAAGCAGGATACCAAACTGACGAGGCGCTTTCTCACTGCCCCAGTTTTGTTGAATCAGCCGTCGTGCATGTTCGTTGGGGCGATAGCCCAGTTCGTCAATAGCATTAAGCACTCGTGCGCGTGTTTCAGCAGATACAGGGCGTGGACCATTGTTCAACACATACGAAACACTAGAAACAGCGACACCGGCTCGTTTTGCGACATCTTTCTGTGTTACCCGAGGCGTTTGCTGATGCTTTGTTGACATAGTTGACTTCCTCGATTCGAATATTCGAATCAACGATGCGATACGCTTAGATTATAGCTTTTCCTTCAGTGAGCGTCAATAAGGTTTGAGAAAAGTACATTGATCGGTTGCCCTTTTCCCTGTCGACGTGCTACAATAAGAAAAAGAAGTACCATTTGTTAAGAAAAGAATTTACAGTTTTTCTCCACCACATACATATATTTATTAACAGTGATCTATATTTATGAGTACACCACATATTATCACCATTGATGGACCGGCTGGTGCCGGGAAGAGTACGTTAGGTGCGTTGTTGGCGCATCGTTTAGGGTATCTTTATTTTGATACTGGTATTATGTATCGAGCGCTCACCTTTGCTGTTCTGGACCGTCACATTGATCCCCATGACAGCGATGCTATTACCACACTTGCACGCACCCTTGATATTTGTATTCAGCCCTCCGTACAACCGGATGAGCGACATCCTACTGTCCTGATTGAGGGTCGTGATGTGACATCTGAACTGCGACGATTGCGTATCGAGCGTCATGTGTCGCATGTTGCCTGTCATCAGTCGGTACGGGCGATTATGCGCTCTCGTCAGCGTGAAATTGGTCTCCGTGGTCAGATCGTGATGGTTGGACGCGACATTGGCAATGTAGTTATGCCAGACGCTCCTCTAAAGATCTATCTAGAGACTTCGCTGGAAGAGCGAGCACGCCGACGCACAGATGAGTTGCAAGCAGATGGCCGTGCTATTCAATTAGGTGATGTTGCCAGTGATGTGAAACGACGCGACACACTTGACCGTCACGTTACTGTACCAGCACCAGATGCTTTAATCATCAATAATGATCATCTTTCCCCGGAGCAAGAGGTTGAGGTGATTCTCGCACACGTTGCACAAAGTCAGCAGCGATCATCTGTCATTTCAGGTCGTTTATAACATTACAGCGGGATATACATATATGGCCTGGTTTGAACCACAAATCGAACTAGAACGCGATGAAGGCGAGGAACTGCTTCATACGGTTCGTCGCCATTGGATTTTGTTTGCACGTAACGCCTTTTTTCCAGTGGTATTTGGTGCTGCGGCAGCTTTTCTGGCAGCTTATCGTGCGGCTGGAGGCTCTTTCTTTGTCGGTAGTGCCGAATCAGCCGGTCAGTTTGATATTTTGAATGGTCTGTTGCTATTTATTATTTTAGTTATTGGCTTTTTCTGGTTACGGCGTGACCGCAAGAAATCAAAATTAGGTCTACCGTATATTATAGGAATAAGCTTTTTTGCCATTATTCTTATCTTCCGGTTTGCTGGAGGTCGTGTTTTTTACATTGATCCTCTCAGTAGTAGTGGTGGCGATCCATTAAACCTGTTGCTGATCACAGTTGCTATTGTAATGGCCGCAACAGTGATATACATGTTTATTGACTGGCAAGAAGATTTTTTGGTACTGACCACCAATCGTGTGGTGTATGACCAAGAACAATTTCTCGTTCGACATACTCAACAGCAAATCATGATAGACGATATTCAGCAAGTGAACGTCAATGCTAGCGGCTATCTTGAATATTGGCTGGGGTATGGCTCAATTGTCGTACAGTCATTTAGCCCACGTCGTCTTGAGTTTCGTTATGCGGCCCAACCTAAAGAGATGCAGCAAAGAATATTGGGTGAACTCAATAAACTACGGCGACAACAACAACCTGAGCTGCTACGTCAGATGATCGAGGACCAAGTTTATGACAATAAGCCGCCGCCGGCACCTGCTATCACTATTCAGGTTGAAGAAAAGCGCAGTCCCTTTTTGCAGTGGTTGTTTCCTCCCAATCCCCAGATTGATTACAAACGCGAAACCATTATCTGGCGTCCTTCTTGGGTCTACTTGGGGATACTGATGTTACGACCTTTCGGTATTCTTGTGGTAACAACCCTTGCCATTGTGTTACTTGGTGTGTTGGGGTGGCTTCCTGCTGGTTGGTCTTTCCTCCTCTGGCTGCCTGTGGCTCTTGTTACGGGCTTCTGGATATTCTGGATACGTGAAGATTATATTCACGATGTCTATATTTTGACACGGAAAGATTTTACTGATGTAGACAAGCGACCGTTTGGCCCAGAAAGCCGCCGTCGTGCTCCGCTGGGGGCAATTCAGGATATTACATCAGACATTGGGTTTGTCGAAAACATTCTAGGGTATGGTGATGTCAATATCATGACCGGTGGTTCTGGTGGCACCTTCACGTTTAGCCATGTGCCGAACCCTCGTGGTGTCCAGGCAACCATCAATGATTATCTGACAGATTTCCGTAAGCACGAAAAAGAAGGACAATTACGTGAAACAATTGCCCTTTTACGTGAATACCATACTGTGCAGGCTGACCATGGTGAAGTGTTTGATCGGGAAGCTTTTGTTGCGACAGTAGCTGAACGGGTTGCTGCAGAAACGAAACAGCCCGAGGTACAGGAGCAAATAACACAAGATCTCGCTGCACAGCTACAGGCCCGAGTTCGTCGTGAGGCACGTGTCGCTGCAAGAACCGAGATTTGGCGGACACTGCGTGGACGTGGGCGACGACGTTCTCAGTAGAGGAGATGTAGGGTTTCATGAAACAATGGATTATTGTGTATGTGGGCTACATATGTCGTATGTTGTCCTCTTGTTCCGCCTACTTCCAAAACAGATACCTCTCTCAATATATTGTTGCTATTGCATGTTTATGTACACTGGTGTTTTCGACGCTGGTATCGCCACCCACTGGTCTGGCTCAGAACCAACCTGATCCTAACATTCGTGTTGATATCGAAGCCGGATTTGAAGATGCTTACCGTGCTGGTGATTGGTTTCCAGTTTCCATTGAGGTTGCCAATGAAGGTGCTGATGTTCAGGGTATTCTAGAGTGGAGCTTCCCTGCTGGAGACGGCAATGATGTGTTCAGACAGGCCATTGATTTACCTCAGGGGTCACGTAAACGCGTTGTGATGAATGTGGTTGCCCCTGATGGGAGCTTTGTGCGCAATGGACGCCTGGATATCTTGAGTGGTGATACGCTCCTCTTTCGTCAAGATATCAACCTTGAGGCATATGCTGCTGACCAGTTGCTGGTTGGGGTTATTAGTAGCGATCCAACACTGTTAAGTAGTCTTGAGGCATTTCAAGACCCCAATTATTCTTCTGCATCTATCCTCAACTTCCCACCTGAGCAACTTCCCGAGCATGCTCAGGTGTTGAATACACTAGATGTACTCTTTCTCCATGATACTGATACGTTCTCACTTTCACCAGAGCAGTATGAGGCATTACGCCTATGGGTGCGTACCGATGGACATCTTGTGGTGAGTGGTGGCATCGATAGTACCCAGATTGCACCAGAACTGGCGATGCTTCTGCCGGTAGAGATGACCGGTGGTCTTGTACAGGGAGATTTGACAGGGTTACAAAGAGCTGCTCCCAATGCTGTTTTCCCGGCCATAACGGATGTTGCGCTGAGTGAAGTACAACCAAAATCACAAGCACAACCATTTCCGAATAATGCCGATGAAACCGCACTGGTCTATACGCAGCGCCTTGGTGAGGGAAAAGTAACATTTACAACCTTTGATATTGCAACGCTCCGGGGTTGGCAGGGCGATGTTACTTTTTGGGAACGTATTCTTGATCCTTTCCCGACGGGTGAGCCAGGCACCATGGTACGTATGGAACGATACAATGTACTTCAGGATGCACTCCAAGATGCGAATTTCTCTTTGCCATCAGCAACAGGTCTCCTCTTCTTTATCTGCCTTTATATAGCAAGCATCGGCCCGCTTACCTATCTGATCCTACGACGCTTCAAACGGCTTGAGTGGGCCTGGATTACGTTACCCGTTACCATGCTCATCTTTGCCACTACGTTTTATTTTATCGGCTTTGGTTTACGAGGCGCCCAGTCACAACTCTATCAAGTCGCCATTGTCCAGGGGTTCGAGGGTGAATCACAAGGTTTGGGAACGACCTTTCTGGGGCTCTTCTCTCCACGAAGAACGCGCTATACTATTGAGATTCCCGACACTGAACTTGTGAGTAAGCTGGAGGATTGGTCAGATATTTCAAACGCACCAGCAACCATAGAATATAATGATGCAAATGCTCGTGTTGCCGATGTATTGGTAGATATTGGCTCTGTTCGCACTTTTATCAACGAGACAGTAGTTGATATGCCTCTGCAGGTTGAAAGTACTTTGTCTCGTCAAGGGCAACGTATCCAGGGTGAAATCCAGAATGTCAGTGATGTTCCGCTGAATGAAGTGCTACTTGTGAATGGTGATACCTATATGCGCATAGGCGATCTTCAAGTGGGGGAGTCCTACATGGTTGATTTTGATAACAACACAGGGAACCCGATATGGAATATATCAGTTGCATCAGATGAGCATTTTAACCGTAGTGGCATTGTACAGGGATTGCTCAATCGCGGTATTCTGAATAGTGGAGTGAATATCACTTCAGACAATGTCTATTTGATAACATGGCAGGATGTTCCAATTATCAGCCCGTTGCTTGATGGTCAACAGATAACACAGCCAGCGACATCAATGTATGTTATTCGTTTAGATGCGTAAACAATTATCCTGACCTATGGCCCTTTCAGCCCTATCTCAAAGTATGCTTGACCATGTGTGTTCCTGGTTGATGCACAACCAATTGGTGCATCCAAAAGGGACTATTCTTGTTGCTGTATCAGGGGGACCAGACTCACTGTGCCTTCTGGATATCTTCAATCGCCTTCCTGCTCATATTGTAAGCGCTATCCACGTTGCCCATTTGAATCACAAGTTGCGTGGTGTCGATTCTGATGCCGATGCTGCATTTGTTGCTGACTTTGCCCAACGCTTGAGACTTCCTGTTACCATTGAGGCCATTGATGTAGAGTCTTTTGCCCAACACCATCGTCGTAATCTACATCAGGCAGCGCGTGAAATACGCTATGAGTTTCTGGCGCGTGTGGCTGACCAAATAGGAGCACAGTCTGTCGCTGTCGCCCACCATGCCAATGATCAGGCTGAAACCGTGTTAATGCACTTGTTACGGGGTGCCGGGACGGCTGGATTGCGTGGTATTCGTCCCATCATCGCATGGCACGAATGGCAACATTGGCAAGATACTTCCCATACTGACAGGCCTGAACGACTAACTGACTCCGATGTGCCTACACCATATCTTATTCGGCCATTGCTGGATATCACACGTGCAGATATTGAGCAGTACTGTCGTGAACAGCAGCTGGCACCACGTGATGATGCCACAAATAGTGATACATACTGGACACGCAATCGTATTCGACACGAACTTTTGCCACAGTTGGCAAACTACAATCCGCATATTGTTAAGGCTCTTACCCACACTGCAGCAACCTGCACTGATGATTATGATTTCATTCGTCAATCACTTGAGGCGATCTGGTCAGACCTGACTCATATGCGTCCTGATGGTATTGATTTTGATGGCCATATCTGGTCTCAGTTGCACCCAGCCATCCAACGTGAGGCATTGCGTCAGGCACATCGCATGTTTGTACCTGAACAAACGCTGACCTGGACACAGATTGAACAGGCCCGTGCCTTAGTTCGAGAAGGCCTGGTTAGCAAAAAGTGTGAATTGCCCGGCGCTCTTGTATTGACGGTTGGCTACAACCATACATTTGTGATAGGTGCCCCTGCAAAGCCATCTGTGCCACAGGTAATGAGTGCATCAACACCGCTTGTAATCCCTGGACGAATACAACTTCGGAATGGTTGGTTTCTTACAAGCCACTATGTAGCATCTGTTCCGACAACGACAACTAAGTGGGACCTGTATCTTGATGCAGATAAACTTGATGGTGCGTTGGTTGTGCGTTATCGGCAACCAGGTGATCGTCTACGACTGGCTGGTGGGCCAGGAACACGTAAAATTCAGGACATTTTTGTTGACGCGAAAATACCACGTGAACAACGTGCCCAGTGGCCGATCATCGCTACATCAGAAGCAGTTATCTGGATTGCTGGAATGCGTGTGGCTGGTGGCTTTGGCGTCACTTCGGCAACACAACGCATCCTCGCGCTCTCGATTCAATCAGAAGATCAACAGACCATAGGTTGAGGGAAGTATATTACAATAGCTATGTGCCTCCCAAAAGTGGTTGTTCAACTATGATACAGGACATGAGGTTTTATGGATCACGATATTGAACGGATTTTACTTTCAACAGACGAAATTCAAACGCGAGTCGCAGCAATGGGCGAGCAAATTTCGCATGACTACCGCCAGTACGGTGATTTGCTCTTTGTGGGTGTACTCAAGGGATGTGCAATGTTTATGATGGACCTGGCACGGTCGATTACTATGCCCCTTGCGCTTGATTTTATTGCTGTTTCTAGTTATGGGAAAAGCACCGAGTCCAGTGGTGTGGTACGCTTGCTCAAGGATCTCGATACAGATATTGCTCATCGACATGTGCTTATTGTCGAAGATATTATCGATAGTGGCCTCACATTAGAATACTTGCGGGGTCAGTTGCTCCGCCGTAATCCTGCGAGTCTACGTATCTGTGCGCTTCTCAATAAACCGGATCGTCGTGTCTCTGAAGTACCCATCGACTACCTTGGTTTTGACATACCCAACGAATTCGTCGTCGGCTACGGACTCGATTATGATGAACTGTATCGTAATCTGCCATATATTGGTATCCTCAAGCGGGCGATCTATGCCACTGTTTGAGTAGGTTTTGGTAATCGTCGCTTTGGTACTTTATTAGAGAATTACAAGAAAGTGCAGATCTGTGATCTAGTCACCTTGTCGCAGAGAATCCGGTTTGGTATAATATGATACTAGTAATCATTTCCGCTAAAGGTTTTCACAGCTGTTTAGGTTGGTATGGTAAGCCTTTATCATAAGGAGCATATACCATTATGGGAGACAACCGTTGGTTAAAGAACAGTTTTGTGTATCTCATTATTTTGGTGGCAGCGCTCGCGCTGTTCTTCAATTATTTTAATAGTTCACAAAACCCGGAAGAGGAAAGAGGCATTGCACAGGTTATTGCCGATGCACGGAATGGCAATGTTGAGACCATTGAAGCCACTCAAGGGAATAGTGAGTTGGTTGTCACTCTCGATGGAGGGGAAAGCTATAGTTCACGTTTAGAGACAGGTGATACAGTTACTCAGTTACTTGTTGATGCAGGTGTACTCCCCAACGAAAATGAAACCGGTGGCATAGATATAGTTGTTGAGCCAGCCCCAGCCTGGGGTGGGTTATTGAATGTTTTCTCGATTCTGTTGCCGGTCCTTATTATGATTGGTTTCTTCATCTTCTTTATGCGTCAAGCCCAAGGTTCAAACAATCAAGCACTTTCGTTTGGTAAGAGCCGCGCCCGTATGTTCTCGGGTGATAAACCAACTGTGACGTTTGCCGATGTTGCAGGTCAGGAAGAAGCCAAACAGGATCTAACTGAGGTTGTTGAGTTCCTCAAATTTCCCGACAAATTTGCCGCGTTAGGTGCACGTATTCCACGCGGTGTCTTGATGGTCGGCCCTCCCGGTACCGGTAAGACTCTGCTCTCACGTGCAGTTGCTGGTGAAGCCGGGGTTCCGTTCTTCTCTATTTCAGGTTCTGAGTTTGTCGAGATGTTTGTTGGTGTTGGTGCTTCTCGTGTACGTGATCTGTTTGATCAGGCCAAGCGTAATGCACCGTGTATCATCTTCATCGATGAAATTGATGCCGTTGGGCGTCAGCGTGGCGCTGGTCTCGGTGGCTCACACGATGAACGGGAGCAAACCCTGAACCAGATCCTGGTCGAGATGGATGGTTTCGATACCAATACCAACGTGATTATCATCGCTGCCACCAACCGACCTGACGTACTTGATCCAGCGCTCATTCGCCCGGGTCGTTTCGACCGTCAGGTGGTACTGGACGCGCCAGATGTACGTGGTCGTACCGAAGTTCTCAAAGTGCACACCAAGGGCAAGCCGCTTTCCGAGGATGTTGACCTGGAGATTATCGCCAAGCAGACACCAGGCTTCTCTGGTGCCGATCTCGCCAACGTCATTAACGAAGGTGCTATTCTGGCGGCACGCCGCTCGAAGAAGAAGATTAGCCTCTCAGAACTCCAGGATGCAGTTGAACGTGTGGCGCTTGGTGGCCCTGAACGACGTAGCCGTGTGATGAGCGAACGTGAGAAAATGCTGGTTGCATACCACGAATCTGGACATGCGCTTGTCTCGGCAGGCATGCCAGGCTCATCTGTGGTGCAAAAAGTGACGATTGTACCACGTGGCCGGGCCGGTGGATATACGTTGTATCTTCTGGAAGAAGATCGTCTACGTTTCACCAGCATGTCACAGTTTGAAGCACAACTCGTATCTGCCCTCGGTGGTCGTGTTGCAGAAGAGTTAGTCTTTGGACAAAATGAGGTGACCACAGGTGCATCGGGTGATATTGATCAGGTGACCCGTATTGCTCGCTCAATGGTTACACGCTACGGTATGAGTCCGGTGCTTGGTCCAATCTCTTTTGGCGAAAAGGACGAACTGGTCTTCCTCGGTCGTGAGATAAGTGAGCAACGGAACTACAGTGATGAAGTTGCCAATCAGATCGACACGGAGGTTTATCGTATCGTCTCGGAAGCCTATGATCGAGCGAAAGAAGTGCTCGAAGTCAATCGCACCATTCTCAACGATATGGCTAGTGCACTTATCGAATATGAAACGCTTGAGGGCGAACGCCTTCATGAGCTTCTGAATCGTGTCACAAAACTAGATATCGCAGAACCACAACCGCATATCAACGGGAATGGTTCGACACCATCTGTCGATGTTGATACGTTAGGGACCAATCCTACACAAGATCAAATTTAACCATCTCGCACACAAGCATATCACATCCAAAAACGCGATCTGGTGAATGACTCACCAGATCGCGTTCGTATGTAAAGAGAAGAGAAAAATCCCCATACCTGTGAGCAATAGAGCCTGTACACCCCCGGCCTCCAAGGGTATGCTATAATAGCAAACTGGGTGAGCGTTTCACAGAAATGCACAAAGTTACATAGTAGGAGATTTACGACATGTCAGGCCATTCAAAGTGGCATTCCATTCGCCGCAGCAAAGGCGTCCTCGACCAAAAGCGAGGGCAACTCTTCACCAAACTGGCACGCGATATCACAATTGCGACCCGCGATGGTGGGAGCGGTGACCCGGATGCAAACTTTCGCCTGCGTCTTGCGATTGACAAGGCCAAAGCGAGCAATATGCCGTCCGATAATATTCAACGAGCTATTGATCGTGGGCTTGGTAAAGGGAATGACGCCACCATCGAAGAAATTGTGTACGAGGGGTATGCATCTGGCGGCATTGCACTCTTGATTGAGACGGCCACCGACAATCGCAATCGGACAAACTCCGAAGTTCGTTCCACACTGACCAAGGCCGGAGGCAATCCGGGTGAACCAGGCTCTGTCGCGTGGATGTTTGATCAAAAAGGGCTGATCACTATCGACATCGCCACGCAAAAGCTCGATGCTGATGAAGTCATGTTGCTAGCTATTGATGCAGGTGCTGCAGATGTCGAAGTTGGTGAAGACACCCTCGATATCTACACCGACCCGAAACAGCTGGCAGCGGTTCGTCAACAACTTACCGACACAGGCCTCCCCATCAGTAGTGCTGAATTAACGATGCAGCCGAAAACGACCATCCAGGCTGATGAGAAAGAATCACTCCAGGCTATGCGCTTGATTGAGCGACTTGAAGATCTTGACGATGTGCAAAAAGTGCATAGTAACTTAGATATCAGTCAAGAGTTGGCTGAGCTATTTGCAAATGAATAGAATCCTCAATAATTGCGTGGAATATCAATGTATGGAGCGATATCCTGATGATATTCTACGCATATCTATGTATGCGAACTATTGGCATTGATCCAGGCACCGCCATTATGGGGTGGGGGGTAGTTGACGAAACTGCTGGTGCATTGCAACTCGTTGACTATGGAGCTATCACCACGCCTGCCAAAATGGCCCAACCACAGCGTTTACGCATACTCTACGATGAGTTACAGCGCCTCTTGCAGCACTATCAACCTGGTGAAGCTGCCGTTGAGGAGTTGTTTTTTTCACGCAATGTGACGACAGCCCTGAGCGTTGGGCAGGCGCGTGGTGTAACGCTGCTGGCTTTCACCCAAATCGATATACCGATCTATGAGTATAAGCCCCTTTCGGTCAAACAGGCAGTATCTGGGTATGGCAATGCTGATAAAAAACAGATGCAGGAAATGGTTCGTATCACTTTACAGCTTGATCGTATTCCCAAACCAGACGATGCCGCAGATGCCTTAGCTGTAGCTATCTGCCATGCCTACAGTGGACCGATGTTGCGCCGAACGCGTACCTAGACCTACAATACAGAGACCATTCAATAGAGTTGTGATTTTCTTACTACTACAGGTGGAAAACATACCATTATGCAAAAAGATATCATTGTCTTAGAAGGTGATCAGACAGGCCAGGAACTCTTGGAAGAATCGCTACGTGTGATTGACCCGCAGGTGATCGATCTTGATCTTCGCTTTCATCGCTTTGATGTGAGTCTTGCGAATCGTCGCAAAAGTAACAATCAAGTTATTCTCGATGCCGCCGATGCGATGCGCAATGCTGGGCTTGGTATTAAAGCCGCTACTATTACTCCTGAAGAAAGAGAAGATGTCGGCAGCCCCAACGCGATCCTGCGCGAACGCGTCAACGGCACCGTCATCGTCCGTACAGGACGTCGTATTCCGGGGGTGCGGCCCGTGGGTGGTGTGTATTCTCCTATCTCCGTGGTGCGTATGGCCGTTGGCGATGCCTATGGTGCTAAAGAATGGCGTGAGGGAGAGGGGCTGGATGAGATTGCCTGTCGCACTGAGCAGATTACCCGTCGTCACTGTCGTGCCGTATCAGAGTACGCCTTTCGCCATGCGGAACAACATCGTGCCATGGTGTTTGGTGGGCCAAAGTACACCGTTAGCCCAGTGTATGAGGGCATGCTCAAGGAAGAGATGGATGCAGCGGCCCAGCGCCATCCTCAGGTGCGGTATGAGCCGCAACTAATCGATGCCACTTATGCCTTGTTGTTGACCAAGGACGGTGATGCGCTGGTTATTCCTTCGCTCAATCGAGATGGCGACTGTTTGAGCGATCTGGTGATGCAGATGTTTGGCTCCATCGCCGGCTCAGAGTCGTTGCTGATTAGCTTTGATGAAGATTGGCATACCAGTGTAGTAATGGCCGAAGCACCACATGGCACAGCACCTACCCTCTTCGGTAAAAATGTGGCCAATCCAATGGCCATGATCCTCGCCAGTGCTGCTCTATTGGGTCACATTGGTGGTCAGGCAGCCATTGTCTCTCGTGCGATTACCGAGTCCATTTTTGAAGCGATTTATGATGGTATCCGCACTGCCGATCTTTCTGGCCACGCTACAACAACCGAATTTACCGATGAAGTGATTCGACGTGTCCGCACAAAATTAGCAGTCTGGCCCGCGCTTGGTGAAAAAACATCGCTGTAGTTGTGATAAGGGTTAAGGGTTAATGTCGTGAGACAAGAGTCGCCTGAGCCTGTCGAAGGCCACATTCGGTGGCCCATGCTCCCTGAGCGAAGAGCGATGAAGTGTTGGTACAGAACGATGGGGCGGAGCCTGAGCCGGTCGAAGACGCAGCGGCAGTATAGTCAGAATGTAGCGGCGGTGTGCACCCGCGGTTTTTGTGCCGCAGATGGAATGGTAGAACAATGAGAGAGGAGCGGCAGAGCTTTGGTGTAGAGGAAGGAGCGGAACCTGAGCCGGTCGAAGGCAGCGATAAGGCGTCGGTCTCCTGAACTGGGCGAAGGCCGTGTTGGCGCGGAGAGCGGGAAAACAGATCTGTGATGGATTCGGAGTTGGCTACTTTGCATCCATATAGACCAGGTGGTGGCACCAATGGGCAAGATGTGTGAGTGTTGCGCCCCACGCCCCGCCCCTTGGAGCCCCGCGGAGCCTGAGCTTGTCGAAGGCGGCACGTTGCACCCGCCAGACCACCCGCAAGTGATGCCCGTCATTCAATCAGGCATGGAGCATCGCGACGGGCGTGTTACTTG
>JBCDFA010000069.1:0-25571 GCA_039178835.1 Chloroflexota bacterium | reverse complement strand
GCTACCATGATAAGACTACGTATAAACACTCATAGACAGTGGATATATCAAACGAGGTAGAGATCGAGTTGGGACTATGAAACTTATACGAGGACGCTTCCAATATTTTATAGTACCAAGTATCATTCTTTTTCTGGTCATTTCTGGTTGGTATTTCACCCTCTATCAACGAGAAGCGTTAATACAATCCACCATCTCAGCATATCAACAGACACAACTCGAAACCGTTCGCGCAATTGCCCGCAACGTCGAAAGTTATGTGTCTGGTCAAGTTGAGTTGCGGGGAGATGATGAGATTGTCAATATTGAACAGGATGTCTTCCGGGATTTTGTTGCTCCCGTACGTATCTTAGAAAGTGGTGATGCGTGGATCTATGCACCTGATCAGGTTGTCTTTGAACTTAGTTCTGATTTTCCTGATGAGTATCAGGGGAAAAGCATGGCTGACATTTTTGCTATGCAGAACGAACTTGGTGCCAGTAATTATGAAGAGATGGTTGATGATGTTACAAACACGCGCGAAGGAACTGGGTGGTACATTTGGCTCCCAGAAAAGGGGCGTGAAGTAGCTGCATGGACACCCGTCAATGTGAGCCAGTATCGCTGGACGATTGGCCTCTCCACGCCGCTTCAAGAAATTTTGCTGTCGACTGGGGCTGCTTCACAGATTCAAAATACCTTTATTCTGATGTCTGTGGTAAGCGTCATAGCAGGCGGTATGCTGCTTACTTGGACTCAAAGTGAGTTGAAGCGTACTCGTGCCGAGCAAACACTGCAAAGCGTGGTCATCGAACTTGAGCAATATAAAACGTACCTCGAGAAAGAAGTTGATACACGAACCACAGAACTCATCCAAAAGAACTCTGAATTACAAGAAGAGATTGGGGAGCGAAAACGAACTGAGGCAGCACTCATTCATGCAAAAGAAGCTGCAGAGGTTGCGAATCAAGCCAAAAGCACCTTTTTGGCAAATATGAGTCACGAGCTACGAACGCCATTAAGTGCCATACTTGGATATAATGATCTCTTACGGATCCAGTCTGAGCGGAATGGACATCAAGAACTTTTGAACGATATTGAGCAGGTGACAGTTGCAGGCAATCATCTGCTCACACTTATTAGCGATCTGCTGGATATTTCCAGAATTGAAGCTGGTAAGATGCAGCTGCAGATAACGACTTTTGAACTTGCGCCATTAATCGAAAGTGTGGTTGCGACGCTCCATCCACTTATGGAAAAAAATAACAACACATTTAAGGTTATTTGTAGCCCTGACCTTGGAACTGTCTACACTGATCAGACCAAGTTACAACAGATTCTCTTAAATCTTTTGAGCAACGCTACCAAATTCACCAACCAGGGTACGGTGACTTTCAAGATCTACAAGACATATCAGGACACAATGGGCGCATCTACCTCTTCTTTACTCAAACAATTCGTTGACTATGCTTCCAACTCTCCGTATATCGTCTTCGAGGTAAAAGATACGGGGATTGGGATGGAGCCAGAACAAATACAACATATTTTTGAAGCGTTTCATCAAAATACATCGGCTGGTATGGATATTCATAGTGGAACCGGCTTGGGTCTAGCGATTAGTCATCACTTCAGCATAATGATGGGTGGAAATATTACAGTGGAGAGTACAATGGGGCGTGGATCAACATTTACCTTCTATATGCCAGCATATATTGTACATACCAATACCACAATCTCAGAACCACTTGTGTCGGAAGCAAAATAAGTCTGCTTATGACTACTTTACACAGTCTTCTCAACCACGCCAACATAATTAGCAGAGACTCATTCGACCTATCGTGCAAACCACTACGCAAAATACCGTGTCACACAGTACACGGTGTCAAAAATAGCGTAATTACTGTTTAAGATACGTGCGTATTTTATTCAGCAACCGTGCAAAATCTATTGGCTTTGCTTCGTAGTCGTCACACCCAGCTTCAAGACTTTTGGATCGATCTTCACTAAACGCATAGGCTGTCAACGCAATAATAGGAATACCTCGCGTTTCATCAGCCGTTTTGATGCGGCGAGTTGCCTGCCAACCATCCATTACTGGTAACCGCATATCCATAAGAATGAGATCGGGTATCTCAGAGCGTGCTAACCCAACTGCACGGGCTCCATCTTCCGCTTTTACTATCGTATACCCCTCGAACTCTAGTCGACGAGCAATCATATCACGGTTCTGATCATCATCTTCTACAACAAGAATAGTAGGCATGATGAAACTCCTCTGCGACAATAAGGACACTATTTCCTTATCATTATATACTGCATTCATATGTTTGATATTGAAGATATATTAACCGCTAATGTTCTATTATCGTCTGTGTGATAGCTCTGTAGTATTTCCCGAAGCTGTTCTACATTTAGTGGCTCGGACAAGTAGTGGTTTGCGCCAGAAACCGCCTGATAGATTTGCTCAGCTATAACAATCACGGGCAAATCCTTCTGCGATGAACGCGACCGCAGCGCAGAAATGACATTTTCTCCTATGGTTGCAGATACAGATCCGCTGATAATGATAAGATGGGGGTTCAAATCTGTGATAAGACGTTCTCCATCATTATTATCAGGGAGGACCACTACATCATACAGTTCGTCACGCAATAACTCTGTTATAAACGTAGCTGACTCTTGATCCTCTTCTATTACGAACGCAAGAGGAAGCTCTTTTTGCATATCAGATATCTGGATTAACGAGGGTAATTGATCATCGTTTTCGAAAATCCGCACATGAGCCGGGAGAGATACAGAGACGGTAGTCCCTTGACCTTCCACACTGTTCAGATCAATACTTCCACCCATTGCTTCGCATAAATATTTACAGAGGGCTAACCCAAGGCCAGTTCCATCATACGAATTTTTTCTGGCATTATCTGACTGAACGAATGGCGTGAAAAGTTGACGTTGTTGTTCATGACTCATACCAACACCTGTATCAGATACTGTAATGTAGATGACTTCAGGACCAGCATTTTCTATTCGTTCAACATATAAACGAATGACCCCACCAGTCGTAAATTTAGTTGCATTGGCAAGCAAGTTGAGAAGAATTTGGCGCAATTTCAGAGGATCTATATAGACCGACCCAAACTCATCTGATATTTCTACCATCAATGTGTTGTTTTGTTGAATGATAAGCGGATGAATAGTATCAGCTACATCACTAATCAGTTGTGACATCTCAAAGGTTTCTGGCATAATATCAAATCGTCCAGACTCGATTTTTGATAAATCCAAAACATTGTTAATCAAGGTCATCAGGTGCACACTCGCACCACGAATTTTATCAAGATCAGGCAACAAATCACCATAGTTACGTAGCTCTGCTTCACGTCGTACCAGATCAGCATACCCAATCACAGCCGTAAGCGGTGTTCGGAGTTCATGGCTCATGTGCGACAAAAATGAGCTTTTGGCTTTATTTGCTGCTTCGGCCACTTCGCGAGCTTTCCGATCACCGATATCGCGGCTTGTCAGTACAATCCCTTGTACCAGTGGATCAGCAAGCAAATTCGCAGCACTCGTCTCTATATCCAACCATGACCCATTCTGATGACGTATACGACATGTGAAAGGTTCTACAGTTGCAGGTTTTTCACGAATAGTAGCAAATACTGCGCTCAACCTTGGATGATCTGCGGGGTGGACCAAGGCGCTTGCTAAGGTGCCTGTCAATTCTTCAGGGGTATAACCATACGTAGCTATCGTCGAAGGTGTAATATATCGAATAGTACTATCAGCATCAACAATTGCGATAATGTCTGAAGCATTCTGTACTAACGAAACAAACCGCGATTCATTATCTCGTGAGAGTTTTTCAGCCAGCAATTTTTCGTTGTGTCTCATCACAACGATCTGTCGTGAAACAACCAATGTGGTAATAAGAATAACTCCCACGATAATATCATTCACAGATTCACGGGCACTATCAAAGGCCACAAAAACCAATAATCCACAACTGAGAATAACAGCCACATAAGGAAGCCAGTACCGTGCACGACCGATGGAGAAACGCCCGCCATCATTATCATTAAAACCTTGTTGGTTGGTTTGATGATACTGTACATGAGCACCAATAGAGATAAAAATAATGGATAGCATCCAGATAAGATCAATAGGATTGCCTGCTTGATAGTTATCTTGTAATGTAAGATATAAAAACAATAAATCTGCACTGGCAAATAAGAATAAACCCCCACCAACGCAGAGAAGAACCTGTCGCTGGGAAGGTGTAAGATAACTCAACGCAACGGCTATGACACTGAAAATGAGCAGAATGTCGCCCACAGGTGATATAAGCGCCAAGACAACATCAGTAAACGATTGATCTGACGGTCTTAAGATAGATTGGAGGATAAAAAACCAGGCAAATAGCACCACGGCGAACACTACTGTCAACGCATCAAGCCAGAAGGTGAGACCTCCAGGATATCCTCGTTTTGTTGGTAGCAATAACACCCCAATAGTCATCAATGGAAAAGGAGCACCAACCACGAAGATCACCCATGGCAAAATGGCATCAAGCCCCCAAATACTCTCAAGATAAGCCAGCGGTATTAAACCAACAGCAGGAACGACGCACGACAAAGCAATACACAACCATGCCTGACGTATGTGAAGCGGGAATGTTGTGTGATAGGCGACACGTAATGCCAATACTGCCAAAACTACAATAACAGGAACAAAGGCAACCGACGCAATAAAGGTGGTTACCTGAGGGCCACCCCATCCGAAGAAAAGCCACAAACAAAAGATCAGTGCATAAAAGCCCAAACCAATGACAGTGATGCCACCCCAATCACGTAACCAAACGTGGGTAATCTGTTTCCAAGGTATTGGGAAGAAGTGCTGAGTCGCCATACAATTGCTACGTATCTAGGTTGCAATGACACTATACATACACAGTATAGTCCCAACATCAGACTACTATATCAAGCTAGTTCTAAACAGCGTTTTTACTAACACTATAAACAGTAGGGATATGATACTCGATGTTATTGTTCTATACAGCTAGGATGAAATATCCACCAACGGAACTAGTATATACTGATTATGAAATGCTGTACAGTGTAAAAACATTCATCTAAAGAAGTACACAGAAAAAAATGAGGGACAATACCAGAGAAGTACAATGAAATGAGGTAAAGTAACAGGACAACGACAAAACATCGTTTTTACCCGCTACCAGACAACAAAAAATGGCTTTTCTTGACCAGTGGGTTGTTCCCATTGGAGATCAACATGATCCACATGGGCAAATGATGGACCGCGATAGCACCAGCTTACAACGTGTTGCACAGCTGAACGATCACCTTTGAAGACTGCTTCGACACGACCATCATCAAGGTTACGCACCCATCCACATACACCATGAGCACGCGCCTGCTCCCGGGTAGCAACGCGAAAATGGACACCCTGGACACCCTGGACACGCCCACTTACATGCACACGAACACGCGCATGTGCGGCATCCGACGATTTATGAACTGAGCGAGACAGGGTATCCTAGCCTTTCTTCCTAACTTATTTCACTCCATTGATCTTCAGATGGCTTCAACTATTGAGTTCCTCTGCGTGATTGGTCGCAATGAAGATGACCCGTTCTGCAATGTTCGTTGATCGATCTGCCAATCGTTCAAGGGTGTGAGCAATATCTAACAGGTTGATGACACTATCTAATGTATGGGTCTCACTACGCGCAACATCAAGCAATGTAGCGGTAACTTCGTCCTCAAGCTCATCAACCAACTCATCCTCGATAGCTAAAGAGCGTGCCATATCAACATCAACTCGCACGAAAGCATCAAGGCAAGTATGAAGCATTTGTTGCGCCAACTCACCCATACGAAAGAGCTTCCCTGGTGTCTCGATCAGTACAGGTGCTTGTAAGGAGCGAATAACGCGCTTAGAGATACCTTTAGCATAATCACCAGCACGCTCCAACTCTCCAGCAATAGCTATCGTCGCATTAAGTGTACGTAGATCTGCTCCTACTACGGGCTGTTGAGTGGCTAGAATTTCCAGAACGGTTTCTTCAATAGCAGTACGCGCCTCATCGATCTCACGATCTTCCTGAATGACCTGTTGGGCACGTCTACTGTCCCATTCTGACAGGGCGCGCATTGAATGAGCTAAGGCATGCTCAACACGGCTGCCCATCCGTAAAAGATCGACGTTAACAGATTGTAATTGACGTATGTAATGACTTCGCATGGCAAGATCCTTCATACCAAAGTCACGTATTCGCAGTTGCCACATCCCAAGAATGTAGCTTCGGACTAGCGTGGTATGGCGATAGAAGAAGGATAATTGGCTCATAATATCATGGTGTATAAGTAGCGTCAACGGCTTTGCCAACCAAGTCTACGTCTGATATACTGCCGCAGGAATGCATACATATGTTTAGATAGACTAAAATAGACCCGCCTAAATGTAACAGGCTTCTATAGTAGTTAGTTGATGCTAAATCTGTATTAAATCCGAGTTAAATTTAGACATTATTCAACGTGGTAATACGAGGCATACACCCATGTGGGAACAGCGCTTGATTCGTAATTTTTCAATTATTGCACATATCGATCATGGAAAAACGACCCTGTCTGATCGCTTTCTAGAGATTACTGGCACGATCAGTGAGCGTGAGCGGCGTGAACAGTTACTTGATGCTATGGATCTCGAACGCGAAAAAGGGATCACTATTAAAGCAAAGGCAGTCCGGATGGACTTTCAGGCTGCCGATAGTCAGACCTATCAATTTAACCTGATCGACTGTCCCGGTCATGTCGATTTCACCTATGAGGTATCCCGCGCTCTTGCCGCATGTGAAGGCGCTATTCTCGTTGTCGATGCCGCTCAGGGTATCGAGGCCCAGACACTTGCAAACGTTTATCTGGCACTCGAAAACGATCTAACTATTATTCCTGTCATCAATAAGATTGATCTTCCAGGTGCACAGCCAGAATTTGTTGCCGAAGAGATCGAAAATGTGATTGGAATTGCCCGCGAAGAGATTATCTTTGCATCTGCAAAGGAAGGTCGTGGTGTTCGTGAAATCCTGGAAGCGGTCGTTGAGCGCATCCCACCACCTGGTGAGTCATCAGACAAGGCAGCGCGTGCCCTCATCTTTGACTCCCACTATGATCCCTACAAAGGCGTAGTCGCGTATGTGCGCGTTGTCGAAGGATTGATCAATAATGGTGATCGCGTGATGATGATGGGAACGCAAACGAAAGCAGAGATGCTCGAACTGGGGGCCTTTCGACCAGTGATGACACCGCTACCTATGTTAAGCACTGGTGAGGTGGGGTATATTGCCACTGGTCTCAAGAGCGTTGATGAGTGTCAAGTTGGTGACACAATTACCGTCGCCACACAAAGCGCCAAAGAGCCGTTACCAGGATACCGCGCAGCCAAACCAATGGTGTTTGCAGGTCTCTATCCAGTTGAATCAAATGCCTACACCGAGTTGCGCGAAGCCCTGGAAAAACTCAAACTGAATGATGCGGCACTGTCATTTCTCCCAGAAACATCGGCGGCCCTTGGTTTTGGTTTCCGTTGTGGTTTTCTGGGCTTACTTCACATGGAAATTGTGCGCGAACGTCTTGAACGCGAATACGATCTTGATCTCGTAATCACCGCACCAAGCGTGGAGTATCAAGTCCTCAAAACAGATGGTGACATCATTGCCGTAGACAACCCATCTGAGATGCCCGAACCAGGACTCATCGATAGCATCGAAGAGCCAATAATGCAGATCAGTATTATTGTGCCGACTCGCTATATTGGAACGATCATGGATCTGGTGACAGGAAAACGCGGCATGTTCGAAACCATGGAGTATCTTGACCCCCAACGCGTATTGATGAAATATCACATACCACTTGGAGAGATTGTGGTCGACTTTTATGACCAACTCAAGAGTCGGACCCAAGGATATGCTTCACTTGATTACAATCTCGATGGTTATCAGGTATCTGATTTGGTGAAACTAGATGTGTTAGTCAATGGGACCCCTGTCGATGCACTCTCGTTGATTGTGCACCGCGACTTTGCATACCATCAAGGACGAGCACTCACCGAACAACTTCGCAAACTCATTCCTCGTCAGATGTTTGAGGTTCCCATTCAGGCCGCCATTGGCTCAAAAGTAATTGCACGGGAAACCATTCGTGCACTACGGAAAGATGTTTTGGCAAAGTGTTATGGCGGCGATGTAACACGGAAGAAAAAGCTACTGGCCAAACAAGCGGAGGGAAAGAAACGGATGAAGATGGTTGGTAGCGTTGAGATTCCACAAGAAGCATTTATGGCTGTCCTCAGTCTAAATGATAGTAAAGGAAGTACGCGCTAGACAACACCAATCAGGAGATCTTGCTTGGTGATAAGCACCACATTAAGGAGTTATTTGTGCACTTACGACAATGGATCGCAGCTTCGCTTATCGTCCTATTAATAGCCGCTTGTGGCTCTCCCGCAGGAACTGCCGTGGCGCGGTTCGACAATGTGACCTTGACACAAACAGAGCTTGATGAGCGAATAGGGCTAATCAAAGCAAGCTTCGAAGAACAAGCAGAAGGAGCGCAGGGCGCACCACCCCTACCAGATGATCAACAGATTGAGCAACAATTGGTTGAACTCTTCATCCAGCAAAATCTGACTCTTAAAATAGCCCAGGATCGCGGTGTTGAAGTTGCCGATGAGGAAGTTGACGAGCAAATTGAGGAATTCCGTGCAGGTATCGAGCAGAGTGGTACCACACTTGATGATGCAGTTACCGGGCAGTTGGGCTTTGATAGTGCTGAGTCAACCGGATTCCGGCAGTTTGTGTCATCACTTGTGGCACAGGAAAAGATTGGTGAGACACTGGTTACCAGTGAAACGGTCCAAGCCGAAGTGACAGAAGAGGTCCAGCAACAAGCAAGTGAGGAGGTTGATGAGGTTCAGTCAGCACACATTCTGGTAGAAACCGAAGAAGCAGCAGAAGAAGTGCTACAACGCCTCGATGATGGCGAGGACTTTGAAGAACTTGCGCGTGAAGTATCTACTGACCCAAGCGCCGCACAAAACGGTGGTGACCTGGGCTATACTCCACGCGGTCAGCTAGTTCCCGAATTTGAGACTGCCATCTTTGAAGAGTTAGAGCCAGGTGAAACAACTGCTGAGCCAGTCCAAACACAATTTGGTTTCCATATTATTCGAGTCATTGATCGGCGTACAGGCCCAGCCATACCCGAAGAGGAAGTTCCCTTTGTAATCGAGCAGCGTGTGCAGCAGGAGATTGGCTTCCGTCGTCAGCAGGCGGTGCAAGAGTTGATCGAAGAAGAACGCACAAGGGCTGAGGAAGAAGGCTTACTCGAAGTACCTGAGTATCCAACAGCGGCACCATTTGAGGTTGACCCAGGCGAGGTAGCGCCAGAAGACCCTAATGCCGAGCCAGAAGCACCGGCTGACGAGGGTAGTGAAGAAGCACCAGTTGAAGAAGGTAGTGAAGAGGCGCCATCTGAGGAAGAGGGCGAGTAAATATAATATCACTGTGGTCTAGGCCTCTATTCTTGTTCAAAAAGCGCACTCTGCTTGAAAAGGGAGTGCGCTTTTATATATACGACAATCATGTAACACTCATTAAATGTACAGCTTTATTTGACAAATGTACATTTGAAGATTACTATTTGCACAGTCCCCATAATAGATTGATAGTTAGCGAAAACATATGCCCCAGTCAAGCCAAAACGCAAACCAACCACGCTATCAGCAACTGGCAAATCATTTTCGTCAGCAGATAGAAACGGGCTTACTCAAAGCCAATGATCAACTGGCTCCTGAGATTGATCTGGCAGAACAGTTTAACGTGAGCCGGGGAACGATAAGGCAGGCGTTGGATCTGTTGGTGCACCAGGGGCTTTTGGAACGTACCCGCGGACGCGGTACCTTTGTAACGCCTTTGGAGTGCCCCCCCCCAACTACGTTGATCGGTGTCATTATTCCACACCTCCAAGACCCCCTCAGCACTGAGATTCTGCGTGGGGTTGATTACACGCTCCGCGATAATAATTGCAGCGTCGTTTTTGGTCATTCTGAAGATAATCTGGAGCTTGAGCAACATTACATCACTACATGGCTTCGTGAAGGTATTCAAGGTTTGATTCTCTTTCCAACGGCAGACGAAGAGGAGTCAACATTCCTCACCCAACATATCCCTCCCGATCTACCACTTGTCATTGTGGATCGCAACGTATCTGGGGTAACAGCTGACTCAGTTGTGGTAGACAACCGTGGCGGTGCATACCTTGCAGTACAGTACCTCCTGGAGATGGGGCATCACCGCATTGCCTGCATCACCCAACCAAATCGTCCAAGCAGTATCGTAGAGCGTATTGATGGCTATGAGCAAGCCTTACGTGATGCATGTATACTCCCTTTGTCACCCATACATATCCCCCGATTTACTAACTGGTCAGAGAACAATAACCTCACCCCCCTGGAAAAAGAGTTGGCTTTAATTGATCATCTGCTCACGGTTCGTGAACGCCCAACCGCACTTTTCTGTATCAACGATTACATTGCATGTACTATCATGCGGCATTTACTAGCACGAAGTGTTCGTATCCCAGAAGACTTATCCCTCATTGGATTCGATAATCTCCCTCTGACACAACACCTACCAGTACCATTAACGACAGTTGCGCAGCCACGCTATGAAATAGGTCAACAGGCTGCTGCTATGCTCATAGAACAGCTTAGGGGCACAGCGACATCAAAACGTCGTGTAATGTTACCAACTCAACTAGTTATACGCGACTCCACCTGCCCACCAGCATCGTAATTTCACCACTCTACACTATTTGACATTTTTGCATTTTTTGTTTATACTTTTATTCATTAAATTTCTATTAGTATAGACATATAATTTTATGGCTCCTACGCAAGTCATAAGGCAGACCTAAATGCTTGTGAGTATTACGCTTGTATGTTCGCTTACGGGTTACTCATGGTATTACATACACAAACTGAGGCGATTATCCAAACCTATTGTCCTTGAACTGGTCGCATAGCCTCTATCTGGCATGATAGATTTACGATTATTTGGAGCGCTAAGGGGAGAAGAATTTTATGAACAAGTATCGTGTTGCACTAGCGATCTTTTGCTTTGTTCTTCTGTTTCCTTGCCATTTCGCATACGTAAGTATCCACAATAGAATTATCGATTTGCCTCCTTTTATGATCCAATTTGGCAACCTTGTTATCGAGGGAAACATATCCAATAAAGCAAATTGTCCCCCGCACAAATCAAATATTTGTTCTATGCTGCATCCATCAGCAAGAGGGGAGGACTATATTGTATGGCTTGTCACGATAGAAGAAGGTATTCCGAAAACGACAGTTCGACGGTTGCTTACCAGGCAAAGTTCTGTGGAGAATCAATGGAAGCATTGTTGCTCGTTAGCATAACAAACAGATATTTTTTAATTTGTACCATCGCTGGCGCACTGATCTGAGGAACTGTCGGTGGTTGTTTTGGCTATATCGGGGGATATCTGAGCAATCTTGTTGCGGATCGTGTTGGGCCATACCTAAAAGTCATTCGACACAATAGTACGAAATAAAAAGATATACCAATTATGAGTTCTAGCAAGAGGAGAGCACATATGACATGCGTAGTACGCATTGTATCACTGATATTCGTGGTGGCACTATTTAGCGCCTGCACACTAACCTCGCCGACTCCGATGGCAACCACCCCAAATGCAGTAGAACCTGTCACCATTAGCTTTGCCGCCAAGGAGTCAGCGCGAGACACCTACATGCCACTGATCGAGGCATTTGAAGCAAAGAACCCCCATATTCAGATCCGCTTTGAGTCCCTCAACACCATTACTGAGATCACCGATACGACGAGTAACCATTCCAATCCACAGCTTGTACAGACAGTCCATGTCGTTGATACCGCCGCTGTGTCCTTTGTCACGCCAGACGATATTCCGCGTGGCTATCTGCGAAATCTGACCCCCTTTATTGATACTGACCTTACTTTTCAGCGGGATGACTATCACAACGGGGCTTTGGAGGCTTTGAGTCAGGATAGCAATATTTATCTTCTGCCACACACACACTCAGTGCCTCTTATGTCATACAACAAAGAGCTATGGAACCAGAGCGAATTGCCACCACCAACACCTGACCTGACCTGGCAAGATCTTATGGCAGCCGTAGAACAAATTGCTAGCACCTCCTCAAATACAGACACCATATATGGAACAGAAGGAGCATTCATAGAGTTTATCAGTGGATTGAATGAACGCACTGAGGTATTAACCACCCCTATCGACCAGATATCCCTTGATGATCCCACTATTGCCACACTGCTTGAAGAGGTAATTGCCCTTACCGAAAATGGTGTTATTTACGAAGAAATCGTCCATAGCGGTCAAGAGTTTGATATGGAGGCGCTACAGCAACTTATTCTCGATCAGCGTCTGGGAATATGGTCCCCTGATATTCTGTCTTTTCTGCCGCCAGAGCAACAACCAGATTTTGAAATAGGTACAATTGCTACACCACCCATACCAATGCCTTTTTTCTGGGGCAGTGCTCCTGGTTTTATTATGAGTAATGGTACCCAACATCCTGGAGAAGCATGGCGCTGGCTCTCCTTTCTAAGTCAACAACCTGGGCCATTCCAAGTCGAAGTCACCCAGGTTCCCAGTCATTTTCCAGCTCGGAAATCGATTGCCGAACAGGTGGGCTATTGGGATAAACTTGATGATGAAGCAGAAGTAGTGATTCAGACTATATTAGAACGGCCCGATAGCGGTTTTGACCACAGCTTCGACGAGCGACTCTATATGACCCTCTATTCAGCGCTGTATGCAGCATTGAGTGGCGAACAAACCCCCGAAGAAGCGCTACAAGATGCTCAAACCATGCTTGAGGACAATATTGCTCAGGCACAGACACAAGCGCAACCCGTTGGCACTCCTGAGCCATTTGTCGTTGCTACACCCATGCCCGACGAAGCTCCTGCTGGGGCTGCCACTATTACTTTTGGCACCCTTGGTTTTAACGATGATCAGATGCGCCAGATTGTCCGATCCTTTCACCAGCAACAAGCGGAAGTCTTTGTTAATATCGATGGCAGCAATGCTGGTCCAAACCGCAACTTCGCCAACACCGCCGCAAACACCGACTGCTTTATGTGGATCGATCCGCCACATCTGGAGCAGATGGATGCTACGCTAGACCTGCAACCACTCATCGACGCCGACAACACCTTTGTACTGGACAACTACGCCACCGGACTCCTCACGCCCTATCAGCGGGAGAGTGAGCTACACGGGCTACCCTACGCCGTCGATCTGCTGACGCTGGCCTACAACCAGGAGCTGTTCGAGGCCACCGGTATCGAGACGCCCGACCCTGAGTGGACACCCGCAGACTTTCAGGCTGCCGCCCAGCAACTCACACTCGGCAGTGGCGACGAGCAACAGTATGGCTACGCCACAACTGGCCCACATCCCAAAGAACTGTTCTTCTTTCTGGATCGTCTGGAAGTAAGCACGACGCAGGGCAACGATCCCGTCCAGCCGAACTTCACCGATCCACGGCTGATCAAAGCGGTTCAGTGGTATATCGATCTGCTTCGCAGCACCTCGCCACACACCCAGCTACAGGGCTACACGATAGACTCGTGGCCTACTGTGGGAAGCGAAGCCATCTTTCAGGGTCGGGCTGGCATGTGGTTTGTCTTTGGGCTCAACTCCATCAACAATGATTCGACTACATTTACAACGGTGCTTACCTCACCACCGCTGAGTACCGGAACGGTTACAACCAACCGCCTGCGGATGCTGGGGCTCCACATCTCGGCCAATACCAACCAACCCCGCGCATGTTGGACATGGCTAAAACACCTCACCAATGACACATCAGGACTGCAAGGGCTTTTCCCAGCCAATCGCTCCCTTATTACCAACCAAACACTACCCGATGGTGCTACGGAAGTGTATGCCGCCTATGACGAGGCCCTCAGTCAGAGCACAGCCACACCAACGAATGACGCGATGATCGACTACTTCTGGTTTCTGCGTGCCGTTGATCGGGCATTGCAGGGAACCGATCTGGCTGAGGAGCTTACCGACGCCCAGACTCTGACCGAGCAATACCTTGCGTGTGTACGGGGAGACAGCGATGGCGCGACCTGTGCAACACAAACCGATCCAGAATATAACGGACTGCGGTAGTTCACCCATGTATTGAGAAATGAAAAAAGAAGGAGTTCCCATGTTCAAACATACCTCGCACCGAGTCACGCTGGTAGCAATTGGCATGCTCGTCCTGATCATCCTGTGGATGGCTGGCGTATCACCACGGTTGCTGGCCATCTCAAACCAGATTGGCACCTTATACATCATCGAGTACGCCTACCAGATCGCTGGCACACCACGAGACGACTTCCACTATGAGCAAGCCATCCTCCTCCGCGAAGCCGCTCACGCAACTCACAACGAAGCATGGCGCACCAGTCTGCTGCAACACGCGATTGCACGCTACGATCAGGCACTGCTGGTCACACCTAAAGGCGCCGCAACTATCTACATCCATCGGGGAACTACCTACCGCGATCTGGGCAACCTTGATGCCGCCATCGCCGACTACACCGCCGCACTCGAAGACACCCCAAACGTAGCAATTGCTTTTTCCAATCGCGGCCTGGCCTATCAAGAACAGGGCAATCTCTGTGCTGCGCTGTCCGATTACCACATGTTTCTGGAACGATCACAGAATGACCCATCAAGAACCACCCAATTCCTACAAAAGGTAATAAACAACAAGATCATGGAAATAAATCGTAATTGCGCCGTCCCACAAGAAAATATCGCTCTGTATAGCTCTCCAATCAGAAAGATCCACGTCTGAGCCCCATCTAACAAGCTAATTAGGAACCATAAACATACGAAAAACAACATGTATTCGTGAATATTCCTATTTGTAAAAAATTTGCGGTGTGACTACTGTCTATGTACAGATAGTTTATGTTTACGTGGGCCAGATGAGCATAATAGTCAAAGATGACATGAAATATAACAGGAAAAGATTCACATAATAGCACACCAAAAAATGGATTTTGAAATTCTTTTTAGAAGCTCTAGTAGATGTTATATGCCTTATAGAGGGTATTTTTAGGGCTTTTTTCTGCACCAGCATCCGCAAAAAGATGGTATTATATCGTTATATAAACAAAGAGTCATTTGAATGTTCACAAAAATGACATATTTGATGACTTAGATCCTCGAAGCTGATCGATAGTAGTTTACCTGGTCGGAGACAATTGGTAGTAGTACAACAATCCCTGTTATGATGCATTGTTCTGTGGAAGCATTCTCAAACGCTTTTCCGCACAACGACTATTAATCGACCCGAACATTCATCCATACCAGCTTATCTGGTCGGAGACAATTGGTAGTAGTACAACAATCCCTGTTATGATGCATTGTTCTGTGGAAGTATTCTCAAACGCTTTTCCGCACAACGACTATTAATCGACCCAACATTTCCTATTGGACGCAAATGCTACACAAAATGTAGATGAAACAGTTTAGTCATACAAATCAATCACCACATCTACGTGGTAGGGGACCCTATCTTACGGTCAGGGGTTGTGAATTCTCAGGTCCCTCTCATTCTCCTCACACCCCTACATTGTTAGTAGCTAAGGAGTTTGTATGTCCGGTTGCCTTTCTCGCCGTCATTTTCTCACTACCGGCTTTGGCGGAATGGTGGCAATGTCGCCAATTGGAGGATTTATCACAGAGGGTTCGCAGGAACGTGTTAGTACGTCTCATCTTTACACACAAAACGTCCCATGGTCAAATCAGTTTTTCGTTGAGAGCCGCGATGGAACAGAGCTCGCCGTTTATACAGGAGGGAATCCACAAGGTCAACCACTCATCTTCATTCATGGTATTTTGCAATCCGCTCTTTCGTGGTCACCATTGTTAGCAGATCGCCAGCTACAGCGTGCTTTTCATCTCATTGCCATTGATCTGCGGGGACACGGGCAATCCGGCAAACCAGATAATAATGGCTATGCATTATCGCAAACCTGGGCCGATGATATTCACTCCATTCTGACCTATCTTAATCTTCGTCGTCCACCGATATTAGTGGGGTGGTCATATGGGGGAGCCATTATTGCGGATTATATACGTGCCTATGGTGAAGCAGCACTTAGTGGCCTTGTTCTAGTTGGAACTTCATCCCGCTTTGATGATGCACTTAATGACTCAGCCATTATTCCATTATTGCCAGGGTTACTTTCAACTGATTACCACGAAAACATCAACGCACTATTAGCGTTCGTTCGCCTCCTTACCAAAACACCACAGTCGTATGAGGCAACTATAACCACGCTTGGGTACAATGCTGATGTACCCAGATATGTACGTCAATCGATGTTTTTGCATCGACAGGATTATCGACACGATTTTGCACAGGTACATATTCCCACCTGGATCGCACATGGCTCACACGACGAGATTGTGCCATTAGCTAATGCCTATACACTGGCAGATATCATCCGAGATGCAGGGCTTACCACTTATGAGATGATCAGCCATATGCCGTTTATCGAAACACCTCAGTTTCGGGCTGATTTACTAACTTGGGCACTTGAAACAAGCAGGTCAATCTAAGTAACTATGTTACTTCCTTTTGGAACGAATGAAATTGCTACTTGAGCTATCGCAGGGGTATCGATAACAGAACACAGCAGGGCATCGATACAGAATGGCTTATCAATGATGAGTAGCAAAACAGCAGGGCTCATAATGAGCGGGTAGTTTGGTCACTACCCGCTCATGTCATTTTCACATTATCAGCGCTCTAACAATGGAATGAAAATACGAGACGATCTTATTGGCGATACCACCTCAGGCATTGTTGTGGCTGTTGGCGTAGGAGCAACTGACGTGGACGTTGGTACGGCTAACGTTGCAGTTGGTGATGCAGCAGGAGACGTAGCGGTGGGCACCATCGGTGTCGCGGTTTCTACCGGTGTTGTCGTTGGCTCCGGCGTCGTGCTGGGCAGCTCAGACGTCGGTGTTGGCTCGCACATACCACCTGTGCGATAGCGGGTAGCTGCCAGGAGGCGCTCCCCATAGCGTTGACCATCCAAAGACTTTAATGGTTCTCCCCAAAAGGCATCCTGTTGCACGACTGCACACGCTGGAATATCTACCCGCACGGTGATCCGCTCACCAGGGGCAACCTCGGCTGTCGTATCGTCATACCATTCCTGGCTGTCAATGTCGGGATCGTTGATATCGCCGCTAGGAATGATGTAGATTGCGCCACCAACAGGGTAGGTACAGGTCTGACTGCGATTGCCGATCTCTACCCAACCAAGGCCACGGATCTTGCCCCACACATCCCGCGCCGGATCGCACGCTGGGGGGATAGTTGGCGTTGGCATTATGTCGTCACGAAAAGCCAAGCGCTGTCCAAAGATTTCATTTCCATTAGGAGAGCTATCCACACCATCCCAGGTCACTAAGTACTCATTATTGTGACTATTGTAAGCAACCGCATTATTGTCGAAAACGCCGTAAAAATAGTCATCATCATACTCACCCTCAGGTCCTATATCACTGATGCGGAAATCGTTGATACCAATCTCTTGGCCACTTGACCCTAATCGTTGCCCATATATTTGGAAGGTTTCATACACATCTGTATCGTCTCCCTCCCAAGCCACCAGATACTCATTATCCTGATTATTGAAGACGATTGTAGGATTGTCAGCACGATAGCGACTGTCACCCTCAGGTCCTATATCACTGATGCGGAAATCGTTGATACCAATCTCTTGGCCACTTGACCCTAATCGTTGCCCATAGATCTCAAACTCGCCCTGAAATCGCCCACTAGAAATCTCGTTTCCAGACCATGTCACCAGATACTCATTAAGATCACTGTTGTAAGCAACAGTTGGATTATATGCATCATAAAATCCATCCCCATCAGGTCCCATATCACTGATACGAAAGCTACTAACACCGACCTCAGCACCTGTTGCCCCATCCAATCGTTGTCCAAAAATCTCTGACTCACTGGTAGACTGTGACGGAATGAACTCCTCATTAGACCATACCAACAGATATTCATCTGACGCATCATTGTACGTCACATCAGGACCAGTCCTGTCTCGCCGTGACACATCTTCCTCTATCACGACAGGGATTTCATCAATTGGGAATCCTGTAGTGTTCAGACGCTGGGCAAACAAATCATGGACTGTCCACTCGGTTGGATTGCCAGTCCATACAAGGAGATATTCATTATGTGTACTATTGTAGGTGAGGGCAAGATTTTCTGGATCATAATTATCTTTGACAGATGGTGGTGGCTCTTGATCGATACGAAAACTATCTTCTCCTATTTTTTCTCCTGTCGCTGCATCAATCCGCTGCCCATAGATCCCTAGGTCATTTGGAAAATCCAAATCAGAAGAATATATTATAAAACCTGCCACCCATACAACCAAATACTCATTGGCATGACTGTTATAAACGACGTTAGGATAAGTAGCAGCATCACTTTGCTCACCAAATAGTCTCATTTGACTGATAGGGAAATCATTTTCTCCTATTTCTTCTCCTGTTGCTGCGTCAATCCGCTGCCCATAAATTTCGTATGCATATTCAAAGGAATCAAGGCCTGACCACACCACAAAATATTCGTGATTGGTACTGTTGTAGGCTATTGATGAGAGATTACCAATATTCCCCCCAGTGCCATCAGGCCCCATATCACTAATGCGAAAATCATTTTCCCCAACCTCAAAATCGTACTCGCTCTCCGCTGCTCGATCCAGCATTACCTGCTGATGCTCAACACCATACACCGATGGATTGTATACGAATGCTACACTGACCAGACTTACAAGCAAAATAATAATCACGACAAACGACCAACGACGATGGACCCGTGATACAGAAGTCGCTCCCATGACACGTCGTCCTTTCTGCCTTTGAAACTGGCACAATGAGGGCAATAGCAGGAGTGGTAAATACAACCAGTTACAGAGGACTGTATAAAATGTACCTACTACTCAAAAGAACACACTATCCGGGTCAAGCGTTACTTCTGATCAGTTACAATTTATTAACCGTTTATAGCAGCGTAAGCAAGAGGATTGAGAGGCTCATTGCAATGAGGAGCGGGGAGCAGTAACGCTCCCCTAAGCGGCTTTTTGTATAGTACCTTGTTCAAGCATATGGCGAATGTCATCAATTGTGTCGGGGGCACATACGCCCAGTCCGGTAAGGTAATGAAGTGAAGCACCACCCCAACGCTCAATCGTGGGAGCTACCTCGTGTTGTGGACAACGGAGAATATCGGCAACGCCCTCCTCGCTCACAAATCCCTCATTGGTCACCAATTCCTCCAGACGTTGCCATGGTGTCAGGGAGGTTGCTGTTTGTGTGTGAGGATACCGCCGCTGGAGTAATGCTGCAATGTTTTCGATAGCCTCAGCAGGTTTTTCTCCATAGGTAGCTATCGGGATTGGGCAGCGTTTGAGCACTTCTGCAACATGGTCAGGCATCACTGCAATGACCGGCATACGATACTGCAATTGTGTCAGATCTCGGAAGAGCGCTTCTGCCGCAGTACGCCCCATCGCAAAGCATAACAACACAAACTGGCTTCCACGACGTGCGACAAAGTCCGGTACAACGACCACACCTTCACCCACAAGCGGTTCTGGATCACGTCGCAAGCGCCAACCTGCTGTTTGCCTCTTCACAAACGAACGTCCCCACGAGCGTTGAAAACTCTCGACCACATCCTGTTCCCATGGCTCACTATCAAACTGCATCTGTTGTGCAACAACCCCCAGAACACTCAATGCTCGGTCGTCCAAACGCAATGTAGCGGTTTGTTTGCCAGGATGTACCAACGCCTCACCCTCGACCAGACTCGCAGGATGAGTCGCCAGCAGCCGTAGAAGTAAACGCACCACACGTCGTCCGGTGCGGGTCCAGTTCCCCAGTGCATCACGGTTGCCATGCAGAATCAGATCCAGATGATCGTCAAACAGCGTGTATGGTGCACCATCTATTGAGTAGCGTATGCGATAGCGCCGCACAAGGTTGTGCATACTACGCAGAATATTCCAGACAGGACCGCTGAGGCGCAGTTTGATCGTTTCAGCATAACACAGAGCCGTCTCCAATGAATGATAGTTGTAGCGTGCAATGATATCTTGCGGCTCAGGTGTTGGCCCCTGTTTCACCAGCACATAGTGATCTTCCGCATCAAGGGTTAGACCCTGCTCAAACTGTTTTGGGGAGAGCGGTAAGGTGTCACATAGAAACGCCAGTGCATCTGGACGTTCGTGGGGCAGAACGCAGCCGCCGTACCGCCCATTGGCAATCCCATACAATCTGGCACGTAAATCAGCCGGTTTCGATACATTGGCACCCCGCAGCGCATCCGTCGTCTCTGCTCCAAAAGTGTCATCAAAACTTTGTGGTTGCCACGCATAAGTTCGGGCAAGACACGCGACCAGACCACGCGCCAGCCGAGGATCGCCAAAAAACTCCAGCAAAGTCTCGACTTCAAAATCGGCCCGCCGCCGACCGATCATCCGCTCATAATACGCAATAGCATAGCTAATCGAGGCCGTATAGCGATCATCACGAATCTGATATGGATAAATATACCGTTTATTATCTTTTCGTCGTGTTGTTTTCTTAAAATCAGCGATTTTGAAAGCCATTGTCTTAAGAACTTTCCAGTTTTATCAAAGACTCACACCAATAATTCCATCGATTATGCTGCTTCTGATTTGCGTCGTCGCTCTTTCGTTTTGCGTCGTTTGCGTGCAGTGTTTACTTCACTCGTATGGCGTGTCACCAATTCGTACAAAAGCGCCTCGGTTTGTTTGGGTCGAATCACCCGACCCAGTCGCTGTATGTGTTCACGAGCCGTACTGTTCCCACTCACAACAATGGCGACATTGGCATCAGGAACATCAACACCCTCGTTGAGAACACGCCCGGCCACGAGTTTTGAGTAGGCTCCATTACGAAATGCCTGAAGGATATGTTTGCGCTCATCCGCAGCAGTGCGATAGGTTATAGCAGGGAGCGCAAAGGCCTGACTGATCCGATCAACCAGTGCTGTATACTCAGAGAAAACCAACACCTTGTCGTTACGATGTTGCTCCAGCAGACGCGCCACTTCACCCATCTTCGACTCCGCATTCAGCGCGATCATTCGTGCCTGATGATGTGCACGCAGCGCCTGACGCGCCACCGGGTCATTTCCGCTTCGTCGAATAAGTTCACCAAAAAAATCACCACCCCGGCTGATACTCCCACGGTTACGCGCAACAAACCACTTCCACTCAGTCATCAACACACCATAGCGGATGGCCTCTTCAGGCTGGAGATCGACATAAATGCGTTTCTCGCGAAATTTGGCTAAATGGCCCAGGGCCGATAATTGCGCCGGAGTGCATTGATACACGGTCGGCCCAAGCAACCCATGAAGCAAGTGGTCTGCACCATCACTACGCTCAGGGGTAGCCGTGATACCAAGTCGGTAGGGCGCTCCACAACGCTGTGGTATCACGCTATACGACGGTGAGGGCAAATGATGTGCCTCATCACAGATCAACAAGCCGGTTTCGGCTAGTGGTGCTGCAGGCATCGCAGCAGACGCATAGGTAATAATCGTAATCGGACGAAATTCACGCCGACCATCACCGACTACCCCCACCTTGTGCTTCGCAACGCCCAGATGTTTGATAATGCTGTCACGCCACTGGTAGAGCAACTCAATAGTCGGTACCACAATCAGTGTTTGGAGTTTTAAGCGCTCAATGGCCATCAGCGCAAGGATCGTCTTCCCCGAACCTGTTGGTAAGACCACGACTCCCTGCCCATCAGCAGCCAGCCATGCAGCCAGCGCATCTTCCTGATATGGACGTGGGGTGAGCGCAAGCCTGGCCCGAAAACCACCCGCAACATCATTTTCATCTACCTCCGAAGCCCCACCACGCGTAACAACCATCTCATCAATCGCTGCATCAAGCAGGTTATCTCCTCCATCCTCCAATTCAGTTAACAATTCTTCTAACTCACGTTGGCGTAACACACACCACTCCTTCCTGGCTACCAGCCAAATGCATCCTACACAGATAGCGATGACTGGGGTAGCATTGGTACCACAAGGGTTTCGATAATAGCAGCGGTACGCTTCGGACCAACACCCCACACCCGCTGTAAGGCGCCCGTTGCAGCGGCCCGTGCCAGACTCACCGCGTCGATCCGACCAAGATCGTTGTGGATTCGTGCCGCCGTCGTAGGGCCCATACCAGGAACACGCATCAAAAATTGTTGTTCTGGTGGCAACTGAGCACAGAGTTCCTCATAAAACGGAAGTTTACCTGTACTGGCCAGCGTGCTAATTTTCTCGGTAAGACTCGTACCAAGCTGAGGAATGCCCAATGACTGGCCATTCGCAACCCGTTCGGCCAGAGAATGGCGCGAACGTAAGATGTTGCGTGCCGCCCGACGATATGCACGAATCCGATAGGGGTTATCATACTGGTGTGTCAAAATGGTTGATATATTGAACAATATAGCAGCAACATCACGGTTATTCATGATTCTACCTCGGTTAGAAACTCGTATTCACAGTAAGCTTTTCTGATGCTGTTTCTGCATATAAATAAGAACTTATGTTCTAATTATAACACCTGTGGAACAGATTTGTCAAGGTGCTGTATGTGTAAAGCATTTTCACTCGTGTGCAACTCTTTCTCCGACCTAAGATCGATAGACTTATGCATTTTTGACATATGTCATTCACACCGTCTAACGATATCACGCAGAGGCATTCAGACGTACAATACAAGTTGCATGAAGAACTGTTGATATGCGTGTATAATTTTTGGTATGTGACAAACTCTAATGTTAAGATATGTAATATGATTCGATTACTTCATCGGCGCTTTGGCACCATACTCTGGAAGCTTACCGGGACGTATGTATTAGTCTCATTTATGTTTGTGTTGACGCTCATCATCGCAACTTTTGGTGGTGTCATCTGGTACATCAACTCACAGATGCTCCCAATTGCCCTGGCTGATGATGCCCGATTGTTCGCAGAAGTGATGAGTGAAGATTTTGCGCGACCTGATGTCAACAATGAGCAACTCGCACAATCGTTACACCTCTTAAACACCTTTCTGGACACATTCAGTACCTCACAACAATCGAATGAAGCCACGACCATTACGATTAATACTTCAAATCAAAACTCGACTGTCAGTCCATCAAATCTTTTTATTGCCTTACTGGACAGCAGTGGTCAGATCATTACTACCACACAACCACTCGATTACGAAGCAAATGTAGTGTTTAGTGAGGTAGATCAAACAAATAGTTATCCTATTATCCGAAATGCCCTTGGTGGTGTTACTGACGCAGAGCAATTGGTTACCTGGTCAGAGCCAAATCGACAACCAGCAGCCACCTCACCCATCTTTGATAGTAATGGTGAGGTGGTAGGGGTTGTATACATCCGCATGGGGGACCTTCCCTCTACCACCGAGATTCTGTCAAGTTCACCATCGGTGGCGCTGGTCGTCATGATTCCGTGGCTTGTATTTAGTCTTTTGATCGGGTTGCTGTATGCCTGGCTGGGTGGACGTGGCTTTAGCCGTCGACTGCAACGACTAACTCGTGTCAGTGCCGCCATCGCGAATGGCCAGCTTGACCAGCGCGTAGAGGATCACTCTGTCGATGAAATTGGTCAGTTAGGACGTCAGTTTAACACCATGGCCGATCAATTATCGCAGAATGTGCTCCAGTTACGCGTTCTGGCTGATCGGAATGCTCAGCTTGCTGAACAGGCGGCCCAGCTTGCCACAGTGGAAGAACGCAATCGGCTAGCACGCGAACTGCACGACAGTGTGAGCCAGGATTTATTTAGCCTCAACATGCTCACTGCTGCCACAAAACGATTAATCGCAACACGTCCTGAATTGGCAGCCGAACAATTAGAAGAGGTCCAACAGACATCCCAACATGCGCTACACGAATTACGTGGGTTGATTTTTGCGCTACGTCCTGCCACCCTTGATGATCGTGGTTTGGTACATGCGCTGCGTGATCTTGCTCAGTCTGTACAAGAACGACAAAATCTCAAGGTTGATCTGCATATCAGTGGAGAACGCTGGCTACCACTCGAGTCTGAGCAGGCCTTATTTCGTATTGTACAAGAGGCACTGGCCAACGTGGTGCGTCACAGTGGCGTACACCATGCGCAGGTCAAACTACACTATAACGATCAGCACGTATCGCTGACTGTACAAGACAAGGGGCGTGGTTTTGAGACGAATGTATCACGTAAACCAACGTCGTTTGGTCTCACCAGCATGGCAGAACGCGCCGAAGCGTTGGGAGGACAGTTTGAAGCACAGAGCGCACCGAACAAAGGCACAACTATTTGTGTTACATTACCATCAAATGCATCTTTAACATATAAGGATTGAGGATCATACCATATGACAAAAGAGACTGTTCGAGTACTTATCATCGATGATCATTCAGTGGTACGGCGTGGCCTCTGTGCCTTTCTCACAACCTATTCTGAGATCGAAGTTATTGGCGAGGCTTCTGGCGGCGTTGAAGGGGTAGAAATGGCCAAACAACTGGTCCCTGATGTGGCACTAATGGACCTTTTGATGCCAGAAATGGATGGTATTGAGGCAACCCGTCAACTAAAGGCGGTCAGCCCCAGCACCCAAGTCATTGTGCTCACCAGTTACAGCGATGATGAGCGCATTTTTCCAGCTATTAAGGCGGGGGCCTTATCCTATCTGCTGAAAGACGTCGAGCCCAATGAATTAGTCCGTGCCATCCAAGCTGCGCACCATGGTGAAGCAACGCTCCACCCAACCGTTGCAACCCGTCTCATGAAGGAACTGACTGGTGAAACACGTACATCGCCACTCGATGAACTGACGGATCGGGAGCGCGATGTGCTTTCCTGCATTGCCCGAGGAATGAGTAATGCCGAAATTGCCAATTCATTAATGATAGGCGAACGAACCGTCAAAACCCATGTGAGCAATATTCTCTCGAAATTGCACCTGCAAGATCGTACCCAGGCGGCCTTATTCGCCCTTCGGGAGCGGCTTGTGCCACTTGATGATCAACAATAATGCTCTTGTAAACTATGCCATACAGATGCCGTTCGTATGCTATACTATCCATCCTTTATACATAGGCTCAGGGGGATGTCATGGACGAACGAGCTATTGATCATCTGCACAAAGTCGAAATGTTTGCTGGGCTTAACAACACTGAGCTAGCACAAGTCGCCGGAATGTGTCAGGCTGTTCGTGTGGATGCAGAGCGAACTGTTTTCAAAGAGGGCGATGCCGGAAACGAACTCTATATTATTCACGAAGGCCATGTCCGAGTCCTCATCAACACACGCCGACCTGATGGCAGCATTGGCCAATCAACCAT
>JBCDFA010000068.1:0-25719 GCA_039178835.1 Chloroflexota bacterium | reverse complement strand
TAATAATTACTATATATGCTATTCATTATAGCATAGACTTATTCCCAATGTCCACCTATTTCTGATTTTCATACTTTATTTTCGTCAGTACCAAGAGCCTGTCAAAAAGTAAAATAGAGACGTGTTACCATCTCATTTTATGTGAAAGTGCTTCTGATACAGAGGTATACAGGAATAAGCAACATAACATAGATTCGTATTACTCTATTGCTGGAGCATACTGGGAAGCCTCTTTTGTCTTTGATATACGAGACTGCTCACCAATCAATGCTACGGCAATACCCACAAGTAACACCAGAAAACCTGCCAGTTGAAGTGGGGCAAACCCTTCACTAAAGAGAAATAATGCAAGAATTGCAGAACCAATGGGCTCGCCCAGAATCGCGACTGCCACAAACGTCGCTGAAAGGTAACGCAGTGACCAGTTGAATGCGGTATGCCCCAACAACTGTGGACCCAGCGCTAACCCAAGCAACAGTGTATACGCCGCAAATGGCAGCCCAAAGAAGGTTGTATTGGTCACAATGGCTTGATTGGTAGTTCCATTCAAACCAACACTCAAGGCCACAGCTATGAGCACTAACGCTGCACTGGTATATACAATCCAGATATAGGCCAACGTAGAAAGACGCCGTCGCATATCACGGCCAATAAGAAAATAGATCGACGCGGTGATAGCGCCACCTAGTGCCAGGGCATTTCCAAATAACGCATTCCGTCCACCACCTTGGCTATCGCTGATACCGATCAGTACGCTTCCACTAATAGTGAGTACTACTCCCAATGCAATAGCAACCGTCAGTCGTTCGCGGAAAATGGTCACAGACGCTATCGCCACCCACAGAGGGTTGGTGGCCACCAACGCCACCGATGAGGCGACCGAGGTGTACTCAAGCGAGGAGATCCAGGCGAGAAAATGGATGGCCAGCACTGTGCCAGAGATACCACCCAAAATCCAGTCGCGTCGTTGCACTTCCCGCAATTCGTGATGTGCACGCACCAGCGCAATTGGCAGTAAGATGAGTGCTGCTATACCCAATCGGCCTGCTGCAATCGTCGTTGAGGGAACCTGTAGGTCCTGTGCGAGTCGGATCATTATGGCGGCGGAGGCAGCCGCCGCCACACCAGCAAACAGAATCACATATGGAATGATCCGTTTCAATCCAGAACGGTTAGGCATTTGTGAAAACAAGCGAGCACTCCTGCTTTGCTATTACAATAGTTTTCTATTAATTCTATGATCAATGCATCTACACAACGAAAAAAGAGTTTGCATGGATGTGTACACAATCACATTTTCTCCGCTTGGTGAACAATCTTCTATAAACCCCTTGACCTGGAGTGTACTCCAGCTTGTACCATACTATCCAGTAAGGAGCAAAGCCTATGAATAGCAACCTGACAACCAAACAATTTTCTGAAAAGACGGGTATCAGTATCGACACTTTGCGCTACTACGAGCGTATTGGTCTGATCGATCCGGTCGAACGCGCACCCAACGGCCATCGATGCTATGGCGAACGTGACCTGCGGCGCGTGGATTTCCTCAAGCGCGTGCGCGCCACCGGCATGTCGATTAGCGAGATGCAACGGTATGTCGATCTCTTCCGCATGGGTGACTCGACCATTGCAGAACGGCGGATGATGTTAGAGCACCATCGTCAGGTTGTACAGGAGCAGATTCGGGAACTGTACGAGACAATGGCTTTGCTTGATACCAAAATCAGTGGATATGTTGAGCAGGAGCAGGTGCTTCATTTGTATCAAAACATAGATAACCTGTGTCCAGAGGATATGCCTAACAACCATTCTACGTATTGACACAGGTGCTGCACGCCACACCCCGGCTGCCTAAGCTTGTCGAAGGCAGCGGCGTCCCGCCAGGCCACCTACACGTCATACACGTGGTGCGATAACCTTGTTTGCAGCAAACGTAATGGATAACTTTATGTACAAAAGGAACTGGAGTAAATCATGACACAATCAACTAACACTATTGGATTTATCGGTCTTGGCATCATGGGTGGCAACATGGCTGCTCATCTCATGGCTAGCGGCTATCGCCTGGTTGTCTACAATCGCACACCGGAGAAAGCACAAGGGTTGGTTGAACAAGGCGCCATACTCGCCAGCACACCAGTCGAAGTCGCCAGCCAATCCACCATCCTGTTTACGATGCTTGCCCATCCAGACGCTGTTGCTGAAACTGCCCTGGGCGAAAATGGTTTTCTTGATGCGTTGCCTGCCACCACGCTCTGGGTGGATTGTAGCACGGTCAATCCGTCCTTTTCACGCCGCATGGCCGCCGAGGCCGAGTCGCGCAATATTCGCTTTCTTGAAGCGCCCGTTGGTGGGTCTAAGCCTCAAGCAGAACGCGGAGAACTAGTCTTTATCGTCGGGGGACATGTCGAAGATGTCGAAAGCTGCCGCCCACTCTTTGAAGTGATGGGGCAGCGCGTGGTGCATGTCGGCGATCACGGGATGGGCATCTCGCTCAAGCTCGTGCTGAACCACTTGCTTGGAACTTCGATGGTTGCCTTCGCTGAGGGTGTGGCGCTAGGGCGTGCACTGGGCCTGTCGCAGGAGGTGCTCCTCAAGACATTGATCGGTGGTCCGGTCACACCGCCCTACCTCGCCGGAAAGCAGGCCAAATTCGAGACGGCTGATTTCGCCGCTGAGTTCCCGCTGCAATGGATGCATAAAGACCTACAGATGGTGGCTGAAGCAGTAGAGGAGATTGGCACTGCCACACCACTGCGTGAACTCGCTCAGGCGCGGTATCAAACCGCACTTGACCATGGGCTGGGCGAACTGGACTTTTCGGCAGTGTATCAGGTGTTGAATAAGTCGACATAGGTGTGGGTTTCGTTCCTGTTTCATATGAAGAGAGGCAGATCTTCTCTTCTCACAAACACCCTTCTTCCTCCAGATGAGCTACAAACGTCATTCCGACCTCGGAACCACACTGATAAAACACTCCCGGTTGGCCCAGCGGTGCAGCGACGGTCACACGAGTTGCCTGATCGTCGCTGCCGTAGGTGTTTCCTGACCAGATGTGCACCCAACGGCCCCGTGGAAGATAGACCGTGACCGTGTCTTGCCCTGGATCAAGCACAGGTGCAATGAGCAATTCGCTGCCAACCAGAAACTGCTCGTAGGAGAGGCCATAGACTGCTGAGTCGTTGGGATAGTGGACGAAGAGATGCCGTACTACGGGCATGCCCGTAGTGGCTGCTTCCTGCACCAACTGCCTGCGATAAAAGCCCCATGCACGATACACCTTCGCAAAGCGTCCAAAATGCGCTAGTGTCTCTTCATCGGAATATATCTGTGCGTTCACCAGCGGACGGTTGCCCTCGTGTGAACGAAAGACGGTTGTAAAGGCATTCAGTTCGATCCAGCGCAGCAGCAGTTCCTTGCTACGATGATAGTTGAATAATGGGGTGCTGATGGTCGTGTAGCCGCCGATATCGCTATGGTTGAAGCTGAAGCCGGACATACCACTGCTCAACAATCCGGTGACAGCGGTCTTCAAACCATCGTGACGATCCCAGGACACCAGTTGATCGCCCAGCCAAAAGAGCGTCGTCAGACCAGGGCTTTGTCGATAGCCTGCACGCACAAAGAACACCAGATCCTGGCCATTATCGTGCGTGTCCACCAACTCACGATTGAGTCTGGCCCATGTCTCTGGGTAGGCATTATGATAGTGCGTTGCCGACTCGCCCGAGAAGAGCACTGCATCGCATGGAAGCCCTTCTGCATAATCGGCCATCCATCCGGCAGCACCAACACCAATGACCTGTTCTTTGATTATATCCTGCATCCAGGCATACGCCGCCGGGTTTGTTATGTCGAGCAAACCTGCATCAAAGTCGGTGCTTCGCTGGAGATACGGTTCGCCATTGGGCCGCTTAACCAGGAAGCCATGTGCTTTGGCTTCCTCAAACAGATTGCGAGCAACGCCGGGCTTCTCCGACGTATCGACAAAAAACGGGTTGATATAGGTCAGAATCTTGATGCCTTGCTCGGCCAGATCGTTGCGAAGTTGTTCCCACTCAGGATAGCGCTCACGGTCGAGTTCCCAATTCCACCAGAGTTGCTCACCAAAGCTGGTCGTGCGCCGGCCGACCCAGTCCTGCAACCAGAGTGCCGTGATAGGTATGTGATGGGCATGCAACACCGACCACAGATGCCGTACCTGTTCCGTTCCTCCCTGAAGTCCAACAATTGCTCCATCGTGTATCCAGTCTGGTAGGGGCCGCATTCGCCCAGTGTATGTGGTGTACTCCTCGATCAGTTGGCTCGGAGTTGTCCCATAGATCAAGCGACCGGCCATCTGCTCTGCGAAGAGTTGGATGTGCACCCGATCCGGCTTACGCATGTCAAACACGACATACTCATAATTCTCTAGAAACAATGATCGCAGCCGACTCGTGATGTAGTGCGGTACTCCTGAATACGATGTGTGCCAAGCGCCACCGGCCCGCGCCTGAAGATGGGCTGCCAAGGTGATTGGCTGAGCACCACGCCCAATCCCCTGCTCCATGATAAAAATCGGGAGCCGTTTACCTTTGAGATCGAAGTGGGAAAATTGCTCACCAAAACCAAAGAAATGCTCACTGGGATCAGCGGCATAGGTCAGATATGAACGATTATAGGCACGATCAGTGAATGCCAATGCGAAACTGAGTTGGTTGGGGGTTCTTGCAGTCAATGTGAAGGTGTAGCCAACCTTCGTTGATCCACGACGTTGCTGCAAAATCCCAGAGACCGTAACCGTATCGCCTGTTGCAGCAAAGCGCTCAATATATTGATCGGCACATATCTCGTGCAGTTGATCCTCGACAAAGAAGTTCCCTCGCACCTCTGTGACCGTCTCCGCACCACGGGCCGCCGCCACAAATCCCTGACCTGCAATACTACTCCATAGGGGTCGCTCAGTTTGTTCCTGGTGATAAACGCGTAACTGTCTCCCATGGTCATTTTCCCAAAAAATGAGAAATTGTCCAATGGAAAAGTGCATTGATGGAGCGTCACAAGTTAATCGACCGATGATCTGGCGCTGACGATAGTGTTGTTGCCCCCGCCACCATCCAACAGTTGCCCCCACTCCGCCAAGCACACCCAGACCGAGGAGTATCACACGCTTCATAGCAGGTTTCTCCTATGCTTCTAGACTCTCAGGCGAGTTGTGCAAGGGTGCTACAGGACTCTCGCCCCGTTGCACGCGTGACAGCAGGATCAAAGCGGCTACTAACACAACCAATGTGTAGACAAAGATGAGTCGGTAATTACGCCCCGTAAGATCAAGAAAGCCACCGACAAGCACCGGACCAATGACTTCAGCCGATTGTGATGCGAGGTAATACAATCCGGTATACATGCCCAGTCGTTCAGCCCGTTCAGTCGGTGCACAGTCGAGCACCATGGGAAACGAGTTGACCACCACAAAGATCCATCCGACACCACCGAGCACGAGCAGCACACGAATAATCGTCAGATTCGAAGATAGACCAATGCAAAGCAGTGCTATGGCAAACATGCTGAGACCAAGCCAGATTATACGTTTACGACCCACGCGGGTCCCCAATATACCACCAGGAAAAGCTGCGACCACCATCGATAATGCAAAAAAGGTCAATAGTTGCGCCTCATCACCACGTGGTACCCCTAGCGATACAATCGCAAACGAAGTGAAAAACACTGTCAGTGCACTGTAAGCCAGAAACCAGCAGAAGATTGCGCCAAGTAAGAAGAGAATAGAGTACTCGCGGTCTTGACGAACAGCCTGGAGGTCGTGAAGAATATTGCTCTCCTGATTCTGGGTAGCGCGACGAACCTGCTGCCAGAGATTGCCTGCCGCTTTGGTATTACGTCGCTGTTCAGCCGGAACAGGCAAAAATGCCACGACAATCATACATCCTGCAAAGAGCACAATTCCCGCAAATATAAACGGCGAGATAACAGACTGACGATAGAGCGCACCACCAATCAGAAAAGCGATTACGGCTCCCATTCCACCCATAAGGTTGATAATGCCATTGGCCTGTGAGCGTAATGGCGACGGGGTGATATCTGGCATCAATGCAATAACAGGTGTGCGTATCACATCAATGGCAAGAACGGTGACGATAATGACCAGCATAAACGCAAGGAGCGGCATACCCAGCATAAAGGGAATACTTGCAAAACCGACGGCTGCAATAGGGGCACCAATGAGGATGTAGGGTTTGCGTTTGCCCAAACGACTCACTGTTGCATCAGAGAGTGCGCCAATGTAAGGCAGAATAAAAATAGCAGCCAGATTGTCCAGCGTCATAATAAAGCCAGTAACAGTCGTTCCTAAACCGAAACCACCATTTACTGGATTATCTTCAATAAAGTCTGGACGACCAGATTGAAGGAAGACGGGCACATAGGCGTTGTAAATCGCAAAGAGTACTTGAGTTCCGAGAAAGGCCAAACTTAAAAGAAAGAGACGAGGATAATTGAGGCGCATCTATGTGACTCCTGTAGCTCTGCACATCAATGGTTTTACTACAATCTGTCTGGAAACATACCTGGCATTATGGCAGAGAACAGGGGCTCTGTCTAGTTTTGATTATTCTACTCGTATTTGAAGTATAGTCATTTCAGACAAAGGCAATAAAGACTGTCCAATACATCTTTTTACTGTGTGATGATGTATTTGTGGTTCAAACAAGGCAATTCTCTCCCATTATGTTAACGCATATACCTGTTAATGTAATACGGTTTATAGTACACAACACTGGTCATTACTATCATAAAATCATCAGCTATCAAATTATTATCAACATGTTATAATCGTACGGATCGTCTCAGCTCGCAACAACGGAGGAATGATGCGCGTCTTGATGTTATCTTGGGAGTATCCACCGCATATTATTGGAGGTATGGGTCGCCATGTTATGGAACTTGCACCAGCCCTCGCAGCGCAACAGATCGAAGTTCATATTCTAACCCCTTTACTACGTGGCGGTGACTCATACGAACAACTCCCCTCTGGTGTCCATGTGCACCGTGTTGAACCACCTCACATGGAAGCTGCGAATTTCTCTTCATTTGTCCAGCAAACTAATACCTTGCTCGAACGGGTTGCATATGAAATCAGGGTTGATCATGGTCGCTTTGATATGATTCATGTGCACGATTGGCTGACTGCTGAAGCGGGAGTTTTATTAAAACATATGTGGCATATTCCGCTGATCGCAACGATTCACGCCACAGAACGCGGGCGACAACAAGGGTATGTTGGTAACGGACATGTTGGTCACATCAATCAGCTTGAGTGGCGACTCACCTATGAGGCGTGGCGTGTCGTTACCTGCTCCTATTTTATGGCCAACCAAGTACATAACTATTTCGGTACTCCCCACGACAAGATTGATGTGATTCCCAATGCAGTCCACGTCCACCCTGATCCGTTCCCCTCTGATGCCACGCGTCAAGCATTCCGTCAGCATTTTGTTGCCGACGATCAGCCGTTGGTGTTCCACGTTGGGCGTATGGTCTTTGAGAAGGGCGTTCATGTGTTGTTGGAGTCGTGGACACGAGTGCGTCAAATCTTTCCGCAGGCACGGCTGTTGATAGCCGGGACTGGTAACTACCTCGATAATCTCAAGACTCGTGCACAGTCGCTTGGTATCGATGTCGATGTTATCTTTACCGGGTATATCTCTGATACTGATCGAGACCGACTGTATGCAGTTGCTGACACAGCGGTGTTTCCATCGATCTATGAGCCTTTTGGCATTACCGCCCTCGAAGCAATGTCGACCAAATGCCCTGTCATTGTCACCAACACTGGTGGTTTGGCTGAAGTTGTACGGCTCCACGAAACAGGTATTATTGTGTACCCCAATAACGCGGACTCACTGGCATGGGGTATTCTCCACACCCTTCAAAATCCCAAGTGGTCCAACGCACGTGTGTGTAATGCCTTCCGCGAGGTGTGTGATGTCTATAACTGGCCACGTATTGCGACCCTCACCTCACGTTTGTATGACCGTGTTCAGGCCGATTGGCGCACAGTGAGTTGGGGGAAAGAAGCTATGTTTTTGTGATTATGAGTTTTTGAGCAGTGCGGCCGTAATTTGTTGGTAGTGAGTGCGTGCCCGTAGGTTCTGATGTAATTCTGAGATCTATATCTTCGTAGTGCGATGGAAGCAGCATCTATATCTTCAGGACACGCTGCTGATTCTCGGGTGTTATAGCAGGATGCTCCTCAACAGTGGCTAATATCGCTTGTGATTGCTGTGGATCTTCGTCGATAAGCGTAGCAGCAATTACACCAGAAACAAAAGAAACCTGACGTATTTACTATACTTGTCAGGTCTCAAAGAAGCGATAGTAACAGGAACCTGTACTAAGCTAACTCATTCAGCACATCTCTGCATTATACGCGGTACGGAAGTAGGCACGTGCTCGAAACAAGCGTGCTTTGACTGCGGTGGTTGAACAACCACACAACGCTGCGATATCCTTAACGTTGTATCCATGCAACACATATAACACAAGCGCTTCTCGATACAACGATGGAACGCCTGCCAGCGCCTTCTGTACTTGATCCCGTGTGCTTAGTTGTGTATCTACATCGGTGTTATGATCGACAAGCATATCACCATCGGGAAGCTGATCGAAATACAACCGACGACGGCGGCGGAGTTCATCAAGCGCGGTATTACGTGCGATTTGATAGAGCCACGCTAACGGATTGGTAAGGGCATTGCGTGGTGTCCCATGGCGTATAGCTTTCAGAAATGCCTCGTGGCAAATATCTTCTGCATCGTCCTGATTGCGTAATAAGGTGGTCAAATACGCCAGTAATTCATGGCGGTGTGCAGCATATAGATTTGTCATAACCGAAATGTGTGTGTCCATGATTATGTATATTTCTCGTAATAGACGTTTGTGTATTTCAACAAGGAAACTCAGCCGTTCTATAAACTCTATAAACATGGTTGACAAGTGTCATCTGTTTTGGTCTTGAAGTTGCTATAACGTGCGGCAGCATTGGCGCAGCGTGGACATAGCCAACATACAACGCATTCACGCACAAACGTCCCTATTCATTTATACTTCTGGTGCTTCTCCCAACTCAACACGTGCACTCATTCCTGGGCGTAAACCATCGCGCTCATCCACAGTCACCCGGACAAGATAGGTGCGGATGTTGCCATTGACAGTGGCTGTTGGTGCAATGTAGGTAACCTCTCCATTGAAAACTCGATCAATCCCCTCGACAAAGACCTGGGCTTCCTGATTCATCTGTATTTGTGAGATATCAACATCGCTGATTTGCACATCAACGTGGAGGCTGCTCATATCAACAATGGTGACTGCGGATGGATTCCCCGCCGAACTTAGCTCACCTGGATCAACATTAATCGCTGCCACGACACCATCGAATGGTGATCGCAATTCTGCATTTTCACGGTTCAGAAGGGCCGACTCAAGCGATGCCTCAGCCTGCTCAACCGATGCGACAGATTGCGCTGCGGCGGAGTTCGTTGGTGGGCGAGTGAGTTGATCAAGCTGCGATTGTGCACTGGCAACTTGCGCCTCGGCACTGGCAATTTGATCAGGATCTGCACCATTCAATAGGTCTTCCAGCGCAGCCTCGGCCTGCACCACCTGTTGTTCAGCCGTTTGAATACCCACAAGCTCTGCTTTGCGTGACTCTTCGGCGGCAACGACAGCACTCTCAACACCTTGTTCCGCCTGGCGTAGCGCAGCTTCGGCCTGAACAAACTGGGCGTAGAAGGATTCACGTTGTGAGTCCACCACATCATTCTCAATCTCCTCCCCCTGCTGGTCGACACCAAGTACCGGTTGTTGCGGATTTTGGCCGGTATCCTGGACAAACTCCCAATTACTTTTGGCCTGAGCATAGGTCGCCTGAGCCGATACGAGTGATTCTGTTGCAGTGGTAACCTGTGCCTCAGCCTGGGTTTTGCTCAACGATAATTGATTACGGGTCGACTCAAGATTAATTCTGGACTGTTCAAGCGATGCCTGTGCCGTCTGCACATCGGTTGGCTTGGGCCCATTCTGTAGTTCTGTTAAGGTAGTTTGGGCACTGCGTATCTGTTCATTTGCCGCATTCACATCGGCTGCACGTGGACCTTCGTACAAACCATCCTGCTGAGAACGTGCACTAGAGAGCGCTGCTTCAGCCTGCCGCACTTGCTGGTCGAAAGATCGTTTGTCAAGCTCGATCAGCAACTGACCCTGCTCAATCTCCTCACCTTCCTCAACAAAGACCTCACCGACAGTGCCGGTAACGCTAAATACCAGATCGGCCTCTCGCGCGGCTTTTACCTCGCCGTTGGCGCTGATGCCACCAGAAAGACCGACAATACTGATATCCTCTTCCTCTTCAGGTTCTTCTGTTGGTGGAGCAATTGTGGGCGTTGCTGCTAATTCTTGATTTGCTTCGCTGCTCGACGGGCCTTGGCTGCATGCAGCTAGTCCCAAAAGGAGGATCACCGTAATGATCCCGAATGTGATTGATCTGTAGCTCATGAGTCTATCTCCTTTAGTTTTTGCTAAATGTATTTGTAGATATTTAGTTTTGGGCCTCTGATGATGAAGGACGTGATGGATTCGACACATTATCTGCCTCAGACGTTTTTGCGTCATTAACAACAGATGCATTCGTCTGACCGTTTACAGACATATTCACGGATGTATGATGAGCATTGCCTTCTGAAGCAACTGCTACTGCTGGGGTCAGTGCAGGTTCTGGCTGATGCTCACGTGTGAACAGTTTGCGAACCCACTGAATCCACGAGTCAAGCAGGCTGTAGGCTGTGGGGACAACAAGTAGGGTCAACAGGGTTGATGAGATCATCCCACCCATTACCACCACACCAAGCCCTCGACGGAATTCACCACCCTCACCAGATGAGAAGAAATGGATGCCAAATGCAACCGGTATCGCCGCACCGATCACTGATAATGCGGTCATCAAAATGGGACGAAGCCGGATCGCACCAGCACGTTCAAGTGCGGTGTGTTTGTCCAAGCCTGAAGCACGCAGCTTGTTGGTGAAGTCCACCAGAAGGATGGAGTTTTTTACCACCAGACCCATGAGCAGAATAAGACCGATTAGCCCGGTAATATCCAAGGGTAGACCACTGATGCTCAAGGCCACAAATGCACCCAGGAAGCTAAATGGCATAGCAAGCATGATGACTAATGGCTGGAGGAAAGAACCAAACTGCGATGCTAAGACGATATACACACAGAGCACAGAGAATGCCATCGCGATGAAGAGTGTTTCAAACCCTTCTAATAGGTCTGCCTGCTCACCACCATAGCTAACCACAATATTACTCGGTAGATCAAGCTGTGCCACAGATGCGGCGAGTTGAGCTTGTAGCTCATTCGTATTGGTTCCTTCAACACCATTGGCACCGATGATGATCTCATTCTGCAGATCAGCTCGACGGATACTTGTTGGTGCAGATGCAACGTCAACCTGTGCAACTGAACTCAGCGGCACATTCCCGGTTGGTGTCGTAATATTGATACTATTCACATCGTTGATATCGGCGCGTTGATCGGGGGGAAGTTGGACAAACACATCAATATCCTGTCCTCCCTGACGCAGTGAGGTTGCCGTATCACCATTGAACAAGACACGCACAGTGCTCGCAACATCATTGTTCGTGATGCCTAAATCACCAGCTTTGACCGGATCGACAAAGAATTGCACTTCAGGACGACCTGGTTGATATGTTGAGCCAATGTCAACCAACCCATCTATACCTTGTGACATTTGCTCGATCTGCTCTGCAACGGGTATAAGTTCTTCCAATGATCCATTGGTTTGTACTGAAACCTGAACGTTGCGCCCGGTTACGCCTGTTCCTCCGCCTTGAAAACTCTGGGTACTAAAAATGACATTCGGCAGAAAGTCAAGATCTTGGCGCAGACGTTCACGAACGACATCGGCATCTTCCCCCTCATTGATACGAATAGTAAATTCAGCCTGTTCAGGACTACCAGTACCACCGACATCTGATTGGGCTGATGCTATAGCAGGGTCTGCAAGGAATACCTCTTCAGCACGTTGGGCTAGAGCATCAGTTTGTACTAGCGAAGTACCTGGGGGAGTCTCAAATCCAACGGTAAATGTATCACTCTCTTGAGGGGGCAAAAAAGCCACTTGTAAACCAGTCGCGGCCAGTATGCTGATGAGCAAAATGACACCCGTGATACCGATCTGGGCAAAACGATGGCGCAAACTCCAGTGCAGCAGCCGTCCATACAATCGCCCCAACGTACCAGCATCTTCGTTTGCTTCATCAGGCTCGTCACTTTGTTTTTGGCCTTCTTCACCAGTTATTACTTTCTGTAGACCTTGTTTATTATTCTTTCTGAACAGATTCGCCGAAAGCATCGGGGCCAGTGTAAACGCTTCAATGATTGAAAGCGTCATTGCGGCAACAACTGTCAGTCCAAAGGTCGCAAAAATGACACCTGTGATCCCTGAGGTAAATGTGACAGGCAAAAACACCGCGATGATGGTCAGGGTCATTGCGACAACCGAAAGTGCAACCTGTGCGGTGCCACGACTGGCTGCCTGTATTGGGGAATAGCCATGTTGCAGATAGCGAAAAATATTTTCACGCACGACAATTGCATCATCAATGACCAAGCCAACTACAAGCGATAACCCCAGCAAGGATATGGTATTGATCCCAACGCCAAATATCCATAAGCCAGCAAATGTCGCGATCAAGATGACAGGTAGACCAGCCATTGTGACGACCGTGTTACGGAAATCACGAAAGAACAACCATACGACCAGAAACGCACAAATAACAGCGATCACCATCTCTTCGATTGAGCTTACGACAGACTCTTCAATTGTTTCGGCTTGATTGAAGGTAACAATATATGAGAGATTGGGATATTGCTCGATCAATTCTTCAAAATCTTCGAGCGCGGTATTAACAATACCTACCGTGTTAGCACCAGACTGTTTTATGATACTGATCGATACAGCATCATTGCTGTCGAGACGAGCGTAACCCTCCTCTTCGGCAATAGAATCTTCAACAGTTGCGATATCACGGATTTGATAACTGGTACCAGTAATTGTAATATTCGCAATGTCTTCGATAGTATTCAACTGCGCAGGCGCCCGTAGACTGATGTCCTGTTCACCTGTATCAATACTTCCTAGCCCCAGGTTGGCATTTGCATTCCGAATAGAGTTGGTGATCTGGGCTGGCGAAAGCTGATACGCCTGCATGCGCTCAAGGTCGAGCGACACATTAATCTGACGTTCCTGCCCACCACTCACATCGACGGAGCCAACCCCATCAATGCGCTGTAGACTAGGGGCAAATTCTTCATCAACGAGTGTACGCAACTCAAGCAATGATCCTACATCATCTCCTGCAACAACGAGTTGTAAGACCGGAATAGAGTCGGATGAGAATTGTTGATAGATAGGATCATCTACGTCATCAGGCAGTTGGGGAAGGACTGACTCAACCTCTTCGCGAATCAGTTGAATCGCATTGCCATCGTCCACACTCTGATCTAACTCGACATTGATTTGTGCCAGTCCATCAGTAGATGTGGACGTGATACCTGTCACGCCGCTGACTGTGTTGACTGCTTCTTCGACCCGCTCTGTCACTTGTTCAGCAACAGTCTCTGGGCCTGCCCCTGGGTATCTAATAGCAATAGATACGTTGGGATTTGAGAAATCTGGAAACTGATCAACGGGTAAAGCTTGATAGGCAATCAAGCCAAGCACTACCGCGATAAGCATCATCATCGTGATAAAAACTGGTTGTTTGATCGCTATATCAGAGATAGCAACACCCTTGATCTGTTCGTCATTTTCAGTCTGAGCCATGCAATACACCCTTCTTGGTTCGTATCAAACTGTTTATCGATAGTGGAATGTGCAACAAGCGGATCTGCTCTAACTTGATATAAAGTGTAGCGGTGGGTGGCATGAATAGCATCAGGAAAGCAGGTGATTGATCATTCATTCATGTTGGCGACAGCGTTCACCCGTTTGGGTGAATGCACTCCACCAACACTGATGATGTGAGGAAAAATGAGACATGCTACAATAGTGCGGATTACTATGCGGAGATGCCGATGTATGATAACCACACAGATATTATTGATGAACAGCAACGTCGTGGACGACTGGTCCTGCGATCACTACCGCTCTTTATCTTGCCACTGCTCGTTGTGGCTTTCACGACAATCGTAATCCATCTTGTCGCAGGTCGTGAATTGCCACCGAGAGGTACACCCAATGAATTGCTCCCTCTCGTAGGCATTGTTGTAATATCGATATTTTTTACTGCATTGATTACACTGGTAAGACTAGGACGCTCAACTGCTTCGGCAGTTCTGCTGGTCACAGTCTGGACATTCTTTATGATCGTTGCCGGGCTGGGTGGGAGTATTAGTTCTTTTGGGCCAGCATTTATCATCATACCGATTTGTGCAGCAGGTTTGCTGCTCGATGGCGTTGCGAGTATCGCTATCACGATTGTTGCGACATTGCTTATTGGCTTTTCGGCGTGGATGGAGTTTCAGGGTATTCTTATAAGCCCGCGACCGACAGAAATCGGCGAAGTGTATCCACTATTTGCGGCAAGCTTTTGGATCGCCATCTTTTGGACAGTCGGTGCACTGACATATTTGCTGGCTGGCCATCTCAAACAAGCACTACGGCAGAGTCGCGCACAGGCCACCGCACTGCGTGAACTAAGTACCCAACTAGAACACCGTGTTGCGGAGCAAACTGCTGAGTTGGCGCAGCGCGCTGAACGAGCCGAAGCGCTTCACGAAGTTAGCCGTGCGCTCACGAGCACGCTCAATCTTAACCAGATGTTGTCGCTCATTACCGATCAAGCTGCACAACTTCTTCGTTGTCATTCCGCACTTGTGATCACCATTCAGGAAGATGAGCAACGCCTAATTTTCCTGGGACCATCGACTCGCCCCTTCAGTAATGGCGGAAGTTCCCATATGCTTGATCAACTGACCAGTGATGGTGGAAGCATTCATATTATTGATCGACTACCAGAACACGAAGACATGCTTATCGGTATTCTTGAGCAAAATGAATCACGAATGGTTCAGCTTGCGTTAGACGAAACAGATGATCCTATCAAAATATTGGTACAGCCAATGCAATATGGCACCAGCGTAAAAGGCGCACTGGTGTTGATCGATCCAGCCAATGGTGAGTACCAAAGCGATGACGATCTCAAACTGACAAAAGGGCTCGCTGACCAGGCGGCGGTTGCAATGGCTAATGCTCAGCTTATTGCACAACTCCAGGAAACAGCCACCCTCGAAGAACGCAACCGTTTGGCACGCGAGATTCACGACACGCTTGCACAGGGATTGACGGGTATTGTAGTGCAGTTGGGGGCTGCACAGCGTGCTATTGCTGCTACCGCCGAAGAAACGACTGAGCATATTGATTTGGCCCAACGTATGGCTCGTGAGGCACTGGCCGAGGCTCGCCGTTCCGTGTGGAATCTGCGTGCTCCAATGCTTGAGCAGGGCGATCTGACTGATGCACTCCAGGGGCTGGTTTCACGCCCACTGCGACCTGAAACAACTGCCAGTTTTGTACAACGCGGTACACGGCAACAACTCCCACCAAGTATTGAGTCGGCCTTGTTGCGCGTGTGTCAGGAAGCACTGGTCAATGTGGCCAAACATGCCGAGGCTAGCCATGTGCAGGTCATTCTCACCTATGACACCGACACAATCCAACTGACCATTTCCGACAATGGGCGTGGGATTGATGAACGGGTACTCACCAGACAAACAGAAGCCATCGGTCCGTGGGGGGGGTTTGGGCTGCTTGGCATGCGTGAACGAATTAGTGCGTTAGGCGGACATCTGGAGTTGTTGAACGACAATGGTACTCAGGTTACTGCAACTGTCCCGTTGACACAACAACCTTCTGAACCTTCTGTTATGCAAACACTACGCCCTGTGATAGGTGAACAGAGTTGATATGCTTTTTCACTATGACAGAGCAACAGGAGATAGATGATGATACGCGTTTTTGTTGTTGATGACCATCCGGTTGTACGCCACGGCATTACCTCGATGCTGCGTTGGGAAAAAGGGCTTGAAGTCGTGGGAGATGCGGAGGATGGTCTGGAAGCTATTCAGGGTATCCTCGATGTAGAACCTGATGTCGTTCTACTCGATCTTCGATTACCAACCCTCAGCGGTATCGAAGTGATGCAACGCGTGCGTAGTCAGAAACCAAATGTGCGATTTCTCGTGTTGACAACCTATGACACCGACCAATATATTGGCCTGGCGCTGGCTGCCGGTGCCAAGGGGTATCTGCTCAAGGATGCAACTCCTGATGAACTATCACGAGGTATCCATTCCTTGATGCAGGGTGGTGCCGCATTAGAACCAAGCGTAGCAGCGCGGTTGCTGCGTATGAATGATCAGGATTCATCACATGAGGAACTCTCACAACGTGAGATTGCCGTGTTGGAACTGCTGGTCAATGGTGCCAGTAACAAAGCCATAGCCGCCCATTTGACATTGTCGGAGAACACGATCAAGACTCATATTAGTCGTATCTTTGCCAAACTGGGCGTGCAGAGTCGCACCGAGGCAGCCTCCGTAGCACTCCAGCGTGGCCTTGTCAACATGGGGCAGATGTCGTAAGTGCTACGATCTATTGCGCTGGTGATAGAGCAAATAGATAAAGAATGGTGCACCAATAATGGCCGTAATGATTCCGGCGGGTACTTCGATAGGGGCGAAGATAGTGCGCCCAATCAGATCGGCGCCGACCACGATCATACCGCCAACCAGTGCTGACACCGGTAATACGCCCTCGTGCGCGGGGCCAACCAACCGACGCGTGATGTGGGGCGCAATCAGGCCGACAAAGCCAATGGTTCCTGCGACAGTGACAACAGATGCTGCCAGCGCTACTGCGGCAAGCAACAAGATACCACGCTGTTGCATCACGGCACTTCCCAGGCCACGTGCCACATCTTCACCAAGATGCAGGATATTGAGGTTGCGTGCATTGAGCAGCGCAATCGGCAAGAAAATGATAATCCATGGAAGGATGGTGCCAACCTCATCCCATCCAGAACCATACACACTGCCGGTTAGCCAGACCAGTGCACGCTGGACAGCGTTGATCTCACCAAAAGTCGTGACAAAGGTTGTAAACGCCCCCAATATGGCCGTCAACCCAATACCGATGAGTATGAGTCGGATAGGCGAGTCGCCCTTGTTAAACGACAGCACATACAGCAATACTGCGACACCAAAGCCGCCTCCAAAAGCAGCGAATGGCAATACAGTAATAGGAATACTGGGAATCAATACCAGGATGGTGACTGCCGCAAAACTGGCTCCAGCCGTCACACCAGTCAGTTCTGGTGAGGCCAGAGGGTTGCGTGTAAGTCCCTGGATAATCGCACCAGAGATTCCTAATGCAATGCCCACAAACCAAGCGACCAGCACACGTGGTACTCGCAGCGTATTCACGACAAACTGGTAATCCTCGTTGCCGGTTGGCATACCCAGAATAGTGCGGATGACATCGATAGGCGCTATAGGATACTCGCCTGTGCCAATGCTCAAGACCATCATGCCCATGGTCACCAGCAACATAGCCAGCATAACCCATGGCACCCGTCGATCAAGGTAGAGCGAAAACGGGAGACGGCGTAGTCGTACAGTGAGCCAGGTCGTTTGCATCTCGGTTCCTTTGCTAGCGCTTCACACGCCAGCGCACTAAGTAGATGAAGAAGGGTCCACCAATTGCTGCGGTCATAATACCGACGGGCATCTCGGCGGGCTGAAGCACCAAGCGCGCTGAAACATCGGCAATAATCAAAAAGATGGCGCCTGTCAACGCTGCGTATGGCAACACCCAACGATAATCAATACCAACGAAGAAACGTACCACATGGGGAATCACCAGACCAATAAAGCCAATTGGCCCGGCAACTGCAACCGCACCACCTGCAAGTAACACCACTGTTAGGGCTGCGAGTATGCGTATCCATCCTGTGCGCTGGCCCAACCCCTTTGCGATATCTTCACCGAGAGAGAGGGTTGTGAGTTGACGGCCCAATGTGAATGATAAGAGCAGACCGATGCCGAGATAAGGCAGTGCTTGAAATAATAGGTCTAGATCGCGACCGGCCACTGAACCGGCCAGCCAGAACCGAATCTGTTCTAGTGTCCGTTGATTGAGGATCAGAATGCCGGTAGTGAGCGATGAGAGGAGCGCAGTAAATGCAGCCCCGGCAATAGTCAGTTTAAGCGGAGTTGGGCCATCACGGCCAATCGAGCCGAGTGTATACACTGCTACTGCCGTGAGTGCTGCCCCTACGATGGCAAACAGCGCATACACGCTCAACGACGATACATTGAAGAGAAAGACCGCTCCTACTACCGCGAAGGCAGCTCCAGCATTGATCCCGAGAATACCGGGTGATGCAAGGGGGTTGCGTGTCAATCCTTGCATAATAGCCCCCGCCACTGCCAGAGACGCCCCAACCAGCGCCGCAATCAAGGCTCGTGGCACTCGCAACGTGCGAATGATAAGATGGTTCGTGGAATTGGAGTCAAAGGCAAACAGAGCTGCCCAGACTTCGTTGGGGCCGATGTCAGCGGCACCAAAAGCAATACTGCTTACCATTGCGAAAAGCAGTATCCCCACGCCGATAACCAGACCCATGAGCAAGATTGGGCCAGATCGTACCAAACGGATCGCACGTGTTGGAGACTGTGTTGTCGCGGTTGCCATGAAGATTGCTCCGTTAACTAACTTTGCGTTGTGATCGCATACATTGCCATGTCTGATCTATAGGATTCATATATCTGCCCATGTCCAACCAAAATACACCTGTTGTGACATGTCACTTCCTATTGTTGATAGTGTTCAAGACAACGAGGCTCTTATGTGTGTAACAGCACTTCATAAGGTCACGAAATGACCACACACAGCATCGCGCATCCCACAATTATTAGCTGTATCAAAGAGTATGTGCTTATAGAAAAAGTTTGCTTGTACTAATATACTCTTTTACCCCAACCATCGTATTTTGTCAAGTTCACATCCGTCATCTAGTTAGTGAGATTTGGCGACACCTGGTATGAACGAAGCTCTTTCACTGTTTTGTTGTTTTGAGGTGATGACACCTTACAAGCAGTTCTACAACAGATCCATAGACTGTCTTGGTTGATGTCCATTGAAAGTGTGTCTTTCAAAAAAGGAACAATGGCTTGTCTATGACTCAACCGTGTGCGGTTGTTCCTCGTGAGACACAACCGCATATGGTAAGCAGATTGGTGTGTTGCTGGCTGGATCGGTAACAATATTGGCCTGGACATTGAACACTTCTGCAAGTAGGGGCGGTGTCAAAACGTCCTGTGGGACGCCATCAGCTACAATCTGTCCCTGGTTCAGCACAACCATCCGATGGGAATAGCGGGCTGCTTGGTTCAAATCGTGCAGTACTAATACAATAGTCATACCACGTTCCTGATTCAATTGCTGCACGAGGTCAAGCACCTCAAGCTGATGACCAATATCCAGAAATGTCGTTGGTTCATCCAGTAACAGGATAGAAGTGTCCTGTGCCAGAGTCAGCGCAATCCATGCCCGTTGACGCTCACCACCAGAGAGAGTATCAAGCGAACGATGGGCAAACTTGTTCATGTTGGTTAATGTCAATGCCCGTTTAATCGCGTCGTGATCTTGATGGCGAAGCATACGTAGTGCACCGACATGTGGAAAACGCCCCTGTTCAACCAACTCAGCCACAGTCAGACCACGTGGCGCATTCGGACCCTGCGGGAGAATCGCGAGCTGACGAGCTACGACAGCGCTGGGCAGCTTCGTAATCGCTTTTCCATCTAAATACACGACTCCGGTGTTCACCGACAGCAAACGGGCCAGCGCTTTGAGCAACGTAGACTTGCCCGAGCCATTTGGCCCAACCAGTGCTGTGACTTTACTCGTTTCAACGGCAAGTGATAATGTGTCGATGACGGTACGTTCAGCATAACCAATCGAAATATCTTTCGCGGACAATAGATGATCTGATGGACCATTCTGGCTATTTGTCATAATGCTGACCTCCCACGTAATAAGAGATATAAGAAAAACGGAGCACCCAGCAGTGCGGTGACAGCACCAACTGGTAACCCGGCTGTATCGGGAATATCCAACCCTGTAATCAAACCAACCCAGCCAATCGTGATCGTGCGTGCAACAATATCGGAGATAATGAGGAGGATTGCCGTTAAGACGATGCTCAATGGAAACAATCGTCGTACATCATTGCCGACCATCAGCCGTGCCATATGCGGACCAATAAGCCCGATAAATCCAACACCCCCAACTACCGCCACAGCACCCGCAGTCAACAATGCAGCAATACAAAGCAACAAAAAGCGCGTTCGTTCAATAGCCAACCCTAACCCAAGCGCGACACTATCCCCGAGTTGTAATATGTTGGCGAGACTCATGCTCAACAGCCCAAGAGGGATAGCTGCTAACGCTATAGGCCAGATGGTATGCCAGTGCACCCAGACTCGCCCACTGGTTGAGCCAACCGTCCAGCGCACAATACGCTGGACTTCTTCGTCCTGCGCTGCCAAGAGTACGACTGAGATGAGTGCAGTGTTTATCCCGCCAATCAACACTCCAACCAACACCAGACGCATCGGATCGCTTCCCCGTTGATAACTCAGAAGGTAGACCGTAAGCCCCGCTATCAGACCACCAACCATACCAACGAAAGGAAGGATTAAACCTGAGTCAGCGCCGTCCCAGATGTTGCCACCCGCATCGAACACGATATACAGTACAATAGCCAGCACTGCACCACTGGAAACACCCATGAGTCCTGGTTCAGCCAGCGGGTTACGCGTAATCGTCTGCAAGATGGCACCGGCAAGACCCAACATACCACCAGCCACCAGTGCGACAAGTGCACGGGGCAGGCGCAAACCAAAGACCACCTGCCGATGAACCACATCTTCAGCCTGATTCAACAATGCCAGTACGATCTGACGTGGTGTAAAGTCAAGCGTACCGACGGTAATGTGCAAAACCACCAGTATAACAATGGCTATCCCACTCATCACCAGCATCAATGCAAAGCGTCGTACAGCGAACGGGCGAGAGTCGTCTAATTGAATAGAGTTATTTTTGGATGTTTGGGCGTTTGAATGTATCATAAATTTCCTTATACGTGAATTGACAATCGTACATTCAGGTATACAGTGTTATTCTTCCTCTGGCACTTGATTAGTCCCTATACTGCTTTATCGTTGTGCTAACAACCGTCTTAGCAAAAAGAGCGCAATCGGTGAACCGATCGCAACGGTCACCAGTCCGACCGGCAGTTCTGCCGGACTAAAGATTTCACGGGCTAGTAGATCCGATATCGTGAGTAGCACGGCACCAAGTAGGGCACTGATTGGTAGCACTTGCCGCGCATCAGTAGTTTTCAGGAGTCCTCGTACCATATGAGGTGCGATCAACGCCACAAAGCCAATTGGCCCGCAGACAGCGACGATGGCGGCGTTAAGCGAAATTGCCACCAGAAAGATGATTAAACGGGTGCGAAATACCGGTAGCCCCAACCCTTCAGCCATGTCATCACCCAGTTGTAGTAAGTTAAGCGGACGGCCAAAAAAGAATGCGATTGGGAGTGCGACAGCAACCCACGGTAGCACTAGTTGCACATCCTGCCAGTCACGCCCGATCAGACTGCCTACCAGGAAGGCGTAGAGCACCCGTATTTCGTCTGGACTGCCCAACACCACCACGACGGTAATCAGTGCACTAAAGAGTGCGCCCAATGCTGCACCGATCAGAATCATCCGTACTGGATCACGGGTCAGACGGGTTGCAAACAGGATGACCATCCCTGCGCCCAGTCCACCGATCAGAGCGAAAATGGGCAGTGTGCCAAATGGCACGGCAACATTAAAAATAATAATGACAGCAACAACCAGTGATGCGCCTGTAGAGACACCCAACAGCCCCGGCTCGGCCAGAATGTTCTTGAGGGCATCTTGCAGCATGGCACCAGAAACAGCCATAGCTGCTCCCGCCAGTGCGCCCAACAGAAAACGGGGTAGCCGAACTTCCCATATCACGATGCGCGACACCCGTTCGCCGCCGTCTGTGAAGAGAATAGTGAGCACCTCACCTGGGGCAATCACAGTAATGCCAATCATTAGTGCCAGTATGCCAGTGCCACACAGCGCCAACAGAAAGAGCAGTCCAACCAGAACTACCCGTCTAAGGTGGGCTGGTTGTTGGAACGATTGGTCATCAGATCGCTGAGATAGTGGCATAGTTGAACTACTCATTGTGTTAAAATCTCCTGCACTTCCTCATCGGTCGGTGAACCGTTGGGGAAGATGTCGGGGAAGAGGCACGGAACGAGTTGTTCCAGTGCGCCGTTCGCGGCCTGGGGCGACGTAAAGCGGGAGGTGGAGGGCGTAGCAACGTAAATCTCATTATTCTGAAAGGCGGATAGCTCCTGCCAGAGCGGGTTTTCCGCTAGTTGCGCTAGCTGATTCTCTGTTTGCCCTGTGTCTAACAGGTCTATGAAAACGAGCTTGTCAGGATTGACGGCCAGCAGGGCCTCGAGCGTGCTGTTACCGGCGATCTCGCTGGCAGCGCAGTCGGCAATGAGATCGATCCAGCAATAAGCAAACTCGTCCTCACCAGGTAGACGGAGCTCGCTCAGGTCAAGGGTGAAGGTGACCATGATTGAGATGTCATCAGGGATTAGCTGGTCATAAGCCTCAATACGGTCCGTTAATGCAGTGAGCTTCTCCTCTGCTTCTGCCTCGCGCCCGAGAATGGTCGCAAGCATGCGGACATCGTGATAGGCTCCTTCAAGCGTTGCTTCAGGATTGAATAAGGGGACGTAGAGGGGAGCGATGTTCTCTGTGCTGGGACGTGCGTCCGGCCCGCCGATGATGAGGTCGGGTTCGGCGACAGCAATTGCCTCAAAGTCTGGGCCATCGCTGCCTGAAGGAAGTTGAACAACATCGGCACCTGCCTCGCCAAAGTTGGCTGGATCAATGACAATAAGGTATATGGAGGAATCTATCGCGTATGGCAACACGTCGAGAAACGCCAGGTTCTCGATGCAAGCAACAATCAGACACACGACTCGCTCTGGTGGGGCATCGAAGGTGTGTTCACCACCGTCGCCATCGGTCACGGTGACTGGAAAATCTGTGGTGGATGCCGCAGCAGGGCTTTCAGGAGCAGCCGCCTCGTCGGTCGTTTCTTCACTTTCCTCCTCCGCGGGCGCAGAAGTTGCGTCGGCAGTGGCCTCATCGGAGATGATTTCAGCGGCGGGGGTTGGTTCCGGTGCTTCCTGGGCAATTTCTTGCCCACCACATGCAGTGAGCACGAGGGCGGCGGCGAGTAGGACCGTAAATGGATGTAACAAACAGATCATGGTTTGAGTCCTTTCCAGTATGCAGCGTTTGAACGGAAAATGAGAAAGCGAGAAAGCGTTCAAAAGCCCCAACGTTCAGCCGCCTATTCATTTTCTGAGGTGACAAGGTTAACCATGTCTTGAATGGCAACCATCGTCATGTCGTAGCTGACACCAAACACACTTTCGCTAAAATAGACCTGATCTTTCTGAAAGGCTGGGATAGTCTGCCAGAGCGGATTGTCCAAAATATCATCTGTGTCAACGTCACCATACGTATAGAAGAATAAGTAATCGGCTTGTATTTCTGGGATTAACTCCTGTGAAATCGGTGAACTTTCCGTGCCAACGAGGTCAAACAAATTCTCTGGTGGATTGAGACCACAGAAATAATAGAAATGGGATGTGACTGAATACGGAAGGAAATTGCCACCATCCATCCAGCCTGGCCCAATAACCCAAATTTCTTCATCGATAGGTTGAAGTACCATGACAGTGTCGTCACCAATTGTTTTTCGAAGTGGCTCACAGGACTCAGCGATGGTTGTTCCTGCATTTTCAAGTCGAGCTGCTTCTTCATCGCTCAACTCAAAGATTTGGGCTAGCTCATTTGTCGCTTGGGGCCACAGTTCGGCTGGATCGTTGAAGAGAACGATGGTTGGCGCGATAGCACTGAGATTTTCATAAACTGTTTCCTGCTCTGCTGAACCGTAGATGATATGGCTGAATGCCAAAATCAGATCTGGATCTTGCGCGAGCAGGAACTCGAAGTTATAGCTATAATCTTCGCTTGGAATAAGCTCGACTTCTTCCGTTTGTTCCTCCCAAGTTGGAATCCGTTGGATACCATCCCAGTAGTAGCTGGCAACGATAGGAAGGTCGAGCGTTAAGGCAACTGGTAATGTAGCGGCATCGGTAAAGACACGTTGCGGGTTCTTAGGCACTTCTGTCTCTCCAAACCGATGTCTGACCAACACCGTATCGCCACGATCTTCTAGGATTTCTAACCGATCTGTCGGTAGATTATATGCAGGAAAGCCACCGGGAATTTGCTCCACAACATCGATCTTGATGTCAATCGGTTCGGCATCCTCCATCTGATCCTCTGCTGCGGCTTCGCTATCGTCAACGTTTTCTTCTGACTCCTCAGCAGGAGCAGAAGTCGCCTCTGGCGCTTCAGCGGTGGGTTGATCCCCACACGCGGCCAGCAGCAAAGTGGCGGCGAGCAGGGTCGCGAACAGGCGATAGATACGAGACATAGTCTTGGACTTTCTTTCTAGTAATCTGGTACGTCTTCCAGTGAGCGAACAATCTATGGTGGATCGGTTTGACGCTCTAGCGCTTCAACGTTCAAACACTTCAACGTTTATTGCTCTGCCAGAATCTCCTGTACTTCCTCGTCGGTCAGCGGGCCGTTAGGAAAAACATCCGGGAAAATACGCGGTATAGTATTGTCGAGAAGGAAAGTCGCCTCGGCGAAACCGCTTGCGGTGAGGTTGACATTCCCAGTGATGAGACGGTCGTTTTGTACCGCCGACAGCTCGCTCCATAAGATATCTGACTCAAGTAGCTCACGACCCTCATTCAGCGGTATTTCTCGAAACCGAACGAGAAGGACATCAGGGTCTTGCTCCAAAACGTACTCAATGTTGGTGGAGAAAGAATAGGCTTGGCCATTCGCCACAGGGTCCTCATAAGGGCATTCGAGAATAAGGTCTAACAGAGCGCAGTCAGCTGAGTTGAGAGTCCGTACAAAAAGCTCACCCCCAGATGGGTCACTCTCATCAACGCTGATGATGTTCATTACGGTAAGGTCGTTCCTAGGCACTGTATTTTGGTACGCACTAATCCTATCTTGGAGTGCCTTGATTGCTATCTCTGCTTCCGCCTCACGGTCTAACAATTGCCCATAGAAGGGCATATTTTCAAACAAAGCCTCAAGAGAATTAAGGGGTAAAGGGATAAAGGTGGGGACGATTCCCTCTAGCGGTGTTGCGAACTCTTCAGGGACAATCACCAGGTCAGGCTCCAGAGAAATGATGACCTCCGGTGAAGGAACATCGCCCTCAAGCGGGATCAATTCGATGCCAGACATGACGTCAGGGATCTCTTGCAACGACGTGGGCGGGTTCCCTTCAAACCATTCAGGCACGGCAAACGGCTTCAGGCCGAGGTCAATGAGCGTAACGAAGCAGTAGAAGTAGTAGCAGACGAT
>JBCDFA010000067.1:0-26007 GCA_039178835.1 Chloroflexota bacterium | reverse complement strand
GCAGCGTCCCACGTACTCGCCATACTCAGGATCATAGATGGTGTAATCATACAGGTTGATCATCCACTCATCGAGCGTAAAACGAATCGCCCGTCGTTCGGTAGCTATCCGACGGGCGAAGGTCGTTTTGCCAGATGTGGGTAGACCACACATCAGATGAACTATTGGTTTTGTCGCATCAGTGTCCATCAGTTCCACACCTGATTATGCTGGTTCCAATGCCAGAATATGAATAAAGCCAAGATCACTTGCGAGATGTGCCCAGCGTGTATCACCAAAGGCTTCTTCACCGCGCACAATCCTATCCACAGTCACCTCCGTTCCACCTGGCAGGCGGGTTAGATTGCGTGATTGACCATCAAGCGACTCAGGAAAGCTCGTTCCTGGCCCCTCGCGCACAATCGCCAGTGAGTCGGGAATGACGACAAACCGCTGGAGGCCATTATCACGTGGTGGCTGCTCCCCGGCGGCCCGGCGTGCCCACTCCTCCATCTGCGCCACCGAAAGACCGATGGGATCACTGCGACGGGTAGGATCGATATCAGCGTGACGGACAATGGGCAATGGACCATGAATACGCCGCCACTCATTGATCTGCCACCCCATCGACAGGAGTTGTGCCTCGGTGTAGGGGTCACGTCCGTCCTGCAGGTTCTCTATTTCAAACCCAAGTGTCGACTGGTTAGCATTGATCGGGCACGTTCGACAGAAGGTCTGGCCATTGATCGTTAGTGTGCTAAACCCAGCATGATTGGCACCAACCGAGTCCGGCAAGTAGACATAGCGCCGCCCAGCTTTGTCAAACAACACATGAATCGACACACGCCGATCACTGCCGTCCGGCAAATCACCACCGCGCCGCAAAAAATCAATGCTATTGGTCCCCACGGTTGCGTGAGCCACTATCGCCACGATGGGTGCTCCTGCACGGGGCGTCGACCAGTTCGCGCTGAGAAATGTTGTTGCTGGGGCTTGCATAGCGAACCTCCATTATAGTATGTTGCCTGCATATCAATGTATGACAGACATGATGCTCCTATGTAGTACGAAAACATATCCTTTTTCGACGTATCCGATCCCACTCCAATGCGTAACGCACGATAACTAATGCACGAAACGTACCATCAAATGAGGCGATAGAGCCTGGGCCTGTCGAAGGCAGTGTGAAATGCTGGAGAAATGGAGTATCTGAGCCTGTCGAAGGCAGCAGTGATGCACAGGGCAGGATGGGAGTTCTATATTGATGTGAAAATCTCAATCAACTATCATACCTAACATTGCATTCTCTCCAAAAGTGATCTATCATAGGCAGGTTGTTCATAATTTCACAAACAAAGTGGAGGTATAGATGTGGCGCTTCATACGTGCAATGTTCGATGGGCTTTTTCTCCGCTGCCCATCATGTCATAAAGGAGCGATGTTTCGTTCGTTTTCTGAGATGAATCAGCAATGTGTCCACTGTGGGAACTGGTTCGAGCGGTCTTCGGGGGAGATTACGGGAGGCATGGGGATTAACATTGTAGTGACGCTGCTGCTCGTCATTGTTGCTTCAGGCTTTGTAGGCTTCTCAACGCTGCCAGTGCTGCCATCCATCCTTACACTGGGCGTGGCCACTATTCTCTTTCCAATCCTGTTCTACCCGATATCACGTGGACTCTGGGCCAGCCTGATCTACCTGACTGGCGATAACGAGGAGCCCGATGAGGGTATATAACAATTGATTGACACTATTTTACTGTATAGAGCCTGATCGTCATCTATGACCATTATGACTATCGGGCTTTCTTTTGCGCCAAAACTATCCCAGGTCTGCGACACTTGAATTCAATGGGTAAACATGATTACAAGGCTGGTACACAGCGCAGATTAGCCATTCTGTAAGGCGGAAATAGGGATTGGAACGCATCGATTTCGGCATTGGTAACTAGCCATACGTCAAGATCATTACTTGATACCATCTAGCGCACCTCTGTGAATCGAGTCAGATTGGCCAGGGTCGAATCGAGTCCAGCATGGTGTTCCTCAGGCCGGATGCCCTCGGGCACGTTCTCAGCACGCACTGTGACACACGTACCGCCATTGCTTGGTTCAAAGGTCCAGGTCATCCGCATCGTGTCCGCAAACAATGGGTCATCACTCGCAAAGCTAACCTCCTGCACAATACACTGTCCCGGCTCAAGGTTGACCAACTGTGCTTCGACCTCATCTGCGTCATCGGAGGTCTTGCCCAAATCGTCGTGGGTGTCCTTGTATGTCAAACGCATCCGATAGCTTCCACCAACCCGGAAGTCAAAATGCAGCATCTTGCCGGTCATATCCTCTGGCGGTAGCCATTGCTCCATGGAACCGGGCTGTGCGAAAGCTTGATAGATGTCCGAAGGGGGCGCGTAAATCAGTCGCGATGCCACATCGACTCTCGTTGTCATGGTTCCTCCGAGACCCTTGAAGAAGATGCCCAACATTACTTTTACGGACTTTATCGGTGTAAGCGATTTCTCTGGATGGCATCAAGAAGAGATTGTCGAAGACTCTCGATCAATGCTCGTTCGGTAGGAAGATACGTCTCACTCACTGACAAACCCCACGCAAAGTAATCCCGTGCTTTGGTCGTATCACCTGATTGTATGGCCAATAAACCTAACATCCGCAGATTTGCCACAATCGTCTCGACATCAACGTTTGGTGTAATCGAGTCGATGCTGCACAGTGCGTCCCACAGCACGGACGTTGCAGAACTATGGCCGAGGAGAGCCAACACTTGCCCATGTAAACTCATTGAGAGAAAAGCAAGATTGGTCCCTTCAACAGAGGTTACAAACTGTTCAAGCTGGGGGAGTAACGTTCGCAAGGTAGTACCGTCTTGAACATCCAATGCGTGTCTGATGGTGTACAGCAGTGTATTCGCTGTTGGGTAAGGAGAGGTCATGCATACCTCCTAGGTTATGGGTTGGAGTCTACGCTATTCACTCAGTCCAGGTATCATCAGGTTCCAACCACATCACGTAGCAATATGTATTCCTACATGTATATACGCACCATTTGCCCTTTTGGGTTGTCCACATGTACACCAATTTGTCCATATTAAGATATTCTCAGAGTCGACAAAATGTTCTAGAGGGGAAAGCATGTAGGCGCAAAAAACACCCTATCACATCCTGTAGCAGGGTGCTCCATTTGAAATGTAATTAATGCTGGTTACTTGCCTGAACGGAAAGAATTTCCTCTAGTTTGAACCTCAAACTCACGAACGAACGCAAGCTGCTCCTCAGAGAGCAGAATGCATTGGACCCGCTTGCGGCGAATCTGGGCTTTTGCCTCTTCAAAGGTGTATCCACGCTCAAGGTAATACAGGTGCAAAATCGTGCCGGTACGCCCCACTCCGGCGTGGCAGTGTACCAGCAGTGGTCGCTTCTCTGCTGCTGCCTGAGCAATAATCTGGAGGATTTCACGTGCTTGTTCCAACGTTGGAGGATACTGATCAGGAACGGGGACATGAAAATAAGCCATGTCAAGATCAGTAAGTAACGCAGGGGTAATTTGGCGTTGTGCAAAGAGCGGTTGTTCGGTGAGCGAGAGCAGCGTCCGAATGCCCTGTTGATAGAGCGAATGGATGTCCTTTGCACCGAGTGGAATATCGCTCGCCGCCAACAGGTTTGGCTCGATCCAGGAAATTTTCATTATGTTTGTCTCCCCACAATATACAGATAAGCCCTGAAAACCATCATAGAATACAACCCCCCTATTCTCCACACTGCCTTCGACAAGCTCAGGCATCGCTCATTCCAGCACCCCAACCCTGCCTTCGACCGGCTCAGGCACCCTAGCGCTTTCTCGCCCAACTGGTAAACAGATTATTCCCTGCTATGGCGATCTCTTAATCCATAAGAACCCATTGTATCAGTATGATGGAGGGTGAATGTCATATGGTACAATGCCATATCATCCAGATAGCAAATCCATACGCCGATGATGGTGTAGTTAGCGCGCATGAAAGGAGGGGCACACCTCCCTACTATGTCTATATGGTAGTAGCCTATGTGTGTCAAAGTCTTATGGATGCAGTATCACCCAATGGTGCTCGTTTATCAGAAGAACAACGCGAACAGCTATTAGCCGAGTTCTCGGCCTCCTCATATGAAGAGTGGCGCGAGGTTGCTGAAAAAAGCCTCAAAGGCGCCCCGTTTGAGAAAAAACTGATCACCCGAACGTACGAAGATATCGCCTTACAACCGCTCTACTGGCCGCAGGATATTGAAGGAATCGCACACCTCGACTCACTCCCTGGAACATCACCCTATGTCCGTGGAGCCACCCCTGCCGGTGCACAAGCGCATCCTCGTGATATAGCCCAAACAGTGCGCTATGGTGACCCAACCGAGTGGAACAAAGCTCTTCAACACGATCTTGCACACGGCCAGACCGCCATTGAACTCACACCCGACACTGCTACACGCACCGGACGTGACCCGGACCAGACCGCAGCGCCGGAAGTGGGTATTGATGGGCTCTCGTTTACCAGCGTTGCCGACCTTGAGCAGGCACTCGATGGTATCAATACCACCCAAACACCACTCGTTATCGATGCAGGGGCTACCTCACTCCCCATCACCGCACTCCTGATCGCTCTGGCCAGCCAGCGTGGACAAACGACTGCTGATCTGCGCGGAGGCGTGACAGCTGATCCGCTGGGGATGCTGGCCAGCACCGGCACGCTGCCACTCACATTGGAAGAGGCCTACAACGACATGGCGCAGGTAACCACCTGGGCCAGCACACAGGCACCACAATTGTTCACCATCGGTGTGAACAGCCATGTGTACCATGAAAGTGGAGGAAGCGCTGTACAAGAACTGGCCTTTGTACTGGCCACCGCCGTTGCATATCTGCGAGCAATGCAGCAGCGCAATCTCACAGTTGATGTGGTTGCGCCACGAATGCGTTTTGGTTTCTCGATGAGTGGGCACGTCTTTATGGAAGTCGCCAAACTCCGCGCCGCACGGCTCCTCTGGACAAAGGTTGTCGAGGCGTTTGATGGCGACACCACTGCACAAACGATGACCACCCATGTCAAAACAGCCCTCCGTAACAAGACCGTTTATGATCCTTATGTCAACATGCTACGCACAACTATGGAAGCCTTTGCAGGTAGCATCAGTGGTTGCACCAGTCTTCAGGTCGGCTGCTTCGATGAAGTCATTCGTCCACCGGATGAGTTTGCACGACGTATGGCCCGCAACACTCAGCTGGTCTTGCGCGATGAGAGCCATCTCGATCAGGTGATCGACCCAGCAGGTGGTTCGTGGTATATCGAGGCGCTTACCGATACGGTTGCCCGTAAAGCATGGGCCTTGTTCCAGGAGGTTGAGCGGCAGGGTGGCATGGCCAAAGCGCTTGAGGCTGGGTTCCCACAGCAACAAATTGCTGAAGTGGTGACGCGTCGTGATGCAAACCTGGCAACGCGCAAAGATGTCCTGGTAGGCACCAACATGTATGCCAACATCAGCGAAAAGCCGCTCGAAGCCCATCCGCTCGATGCTGATGCTATCTACCAGCGGCGACGCGATGCCATCGTCGACTACCGCGCCAACAATCGCGCTGAGGTAAACACCAAGCTGGCGCAACTCGGCAACACAACCGATGTAAAGCGCTGCGAGGCTGCAATTGAGGCCGCACTGTCGGGTGCCACTATCGGTGAACTGAGCCAGGCATTATCTCCCAAAACTGATACACTGCCTTCGATCAGTCCACTCCATCCCTACCGCATTGCGCGATCATTTGAGCAGATACGCGATGCAGTCGAGGCATACACCACCAACACTGGTGCACGGCCCAGAGCCTTTTTGGCAAACATGGGGCCAGTCGCGCAACACAAAGCCCGCGCCGATTTTACGACCGGCTTCCTGCAAGTTGCCGGAATCGATGTTGTCACCAATCTGGGCTTTGCCAGCGTCGACGAGGCAGCACAGGCGGCCATCGAGTCCGATGCGCCGATTGTAGTGCTCTGCTCAAGCGACGACACCTACCCAGAGATTGTGCCGGCACTGGTGCCACAGATTAAATCTGCCCGGCCAGATACGGTCGTCCTTCTGGCCGGATATCCGGTCGAGCAGATTGAAAGCTATCAGTCTGCTGGCGTTGACGAATTTATCCATTTGCGAGCTAATGCCCGTCAGGTGCTGGCTCGCCTACTAGAGCTGATCGGGGTAGCCACATGAGCAAAAATCCTGATTTTACCACGATGAATTATGAAGGGGCTGCTCCTGACGCCGATCTCCAGACATGGCGCACGCAGTTTGAGCACGAAACAGGACAGTCGTTCGATACGTTTATCTGGAAAACGATGGAGCAGATCGACGTACAACCGCTCTATACCGCGGACAACCTGAAGGGGTTGGAGCATCTTGGCTACACGGCAGGTATTCCACCGTTTTTACGTGGACCCTACCCAACAATGTATGTCACACGGCCATGGACCGTGCGCCAGTATGCTGGTTTTTCGACGGCGGAGGAGAGCAACGCCTTCTATCGGCGCAACCTCGCTGCTGGGCAGAAAGGGTTATCGGTCGCATTCGATCTGGCCACGCATCGTGGCTATGACTCAGACCATCCACGAGTTATTGGCGATGTGGGCAAAGCTGGTGTGGCGATTGACTCCATCCTCGATATGAAAATCCTGTTTGATGGCATCCCCCTCGATCAGATGTCCGTCTCGATGACGATGAACGGGGCCGTCATTCCGGTTATGGCATTCTACATCGTGGCTGCCGAGGAACAGGGCGTTAAACAGGAGCAACTGACTGGCACGATCCAGAACGACATCCTGAAAGAGTATATGGTACGCAACACCTATATTTACCCACCAGACCCATCAATGCGTATCATCGGTGATATCTTCAAGTTCACTGCGGAACAGATGCCCAAGTTCAACAGCATCAGTATTTCTGGCTACCATATGCAGGAAGCGGGAGCAACGGCTGACCTCGAACTGGGCTATACGCTCGCTGATGGTCTAGAATATGTTCGCACTGGCGTCAACTCAGGACTCGACATTGACCACTTTGCACCACGTCTCTCATTCTTCTGGGCGATTGGTATGAACTACTTTATGGAGATCGCCAAGATGCGTGCGGGCCGATTGCTCTGGTCGAAAATCATCAAGCAGTTCAACCCACGCAACCCCAAATCAATGGCGCTCCGCACACACTGCCAAACATCAGGGTGGAGTCTCACCGAGCAAGATCCATTCAACAACGTCGTACGAACATGCATCGAGGCGATGGCCTCTGTGCTTGGTCATACGCAGTCGCTGCACACCAACTCGCTTGATGAGGCGATTGCACTGCCGACCGATTTCTCGGCGCGGATCGCCCGTAACACCCAACTCTTCTTGCAGGACGAAACCGGCATTTGCCAGGTGATCGACCCATGGGGTGGCTCCTACTATGTCGAGGCGCTTACCGACACACTGATGCGGCGTGCCTGGGCCCATATCGAAGAGATTGAGGCGCTTGGCGGCATGGCCAAGGCGATTGAGACAGGACTGCCCAAGCTGCGTATCGAAGAGGCCGCCGCCCGTCGCCAGGCTCATATCGATGCCAAGAAAGAAACGATCATCGGGGTCAATCAGCATCGGTTGGACCACGAAGACCCGATTGACATCCTCGAAGTCGACAACACCGCTGTGCGTGAGTCACAGCTCCAACGGCTAGCCACACTACGCGCTGACCGCGACGAGACACGGGTCAAATCAAAACTTGGCGCACTGGCCGATGCAGCCCAAAACGGGACCGGCAACACCCTGGAACTGGCTATCGACGCCGCCCGTTCCCGTGCATCGCTTGGCGAAATCTCCGATGCAATGGAGCAGGCGTTTGGCCGACACAAGGCAATCATTCGCTCAATCTCAGGCGTGTATAGCGGCGAATTTGGTGATGATGAAGAGATCAAGACGGTTCGCACCATGTCTGATGAATTTGAGCTACGCGAGGGCCGCCGCCCGCGCATCATGATCGCGAAGATGGGGCAGGATGGCCACGACCGTGGGGCCAAGGTTATTGCAACCGCATTTGCCGACCTCGGCTTTGATGTGGATATCGGGCCATTGTTCCAAACACCAGAAGAGGTCGCACAGCAAGCGATTGAAAACGATGTCCATATCATCGGAATGAGTTCGCTGGCGGCGGGCCACAAGACACTGCTGCCTCAATTGGTGAATGCACTTGCGGCACTTGGGCGTGATGACATTATGGTCGTCATCGGTGGCGTCATTCCTGCTCAGGATTATGCCTTCCTGAAAGAGCACGGTGCAGCAGCGATCTTTGGACCAGGTACCGTTATTCCGGTAGCGGCACAGAAAGTTTTGGAAGAACTGAACGAACGTCTTGTTGATGAGACGGCGTGAATGGGACCCTATGACTGATCAATCAAACCGTCCTGAATGGGTTCCCGCAGAAGGTGGCGACGCCTTTACCACGCATGTAACACCCGGTGTTGCCGGTGGTCACGATGGTATGTCAACCGCCCCGCGTCAGGCGGCTGGGGGGGCACCACGCCCCCAGCGCCGACGCCTGACGACCGACGAACATGTGCAAGGCGTGCTTGAGGGCAATCGCACAATTCTGGCACGCACAATTACCCTGGTAGAAAGCAACGCACAGGCCCATATTGAGCACGGGCAGGAAGTGCTCCGTCAGTTGATGCCACATACCGGAGACTCGATCCGCGTCGGTATCACCGGCGTCCCTGGTGTAGGCAAAAGCACCTTTATCGAGGCGCTGGGCTGCCTACTCTGCGATCGTGGTCATCGGGTCGCCGTGTTAGCCGTTGATCCAAGCAGCAGTGTCACTCGTGGCAGCATTCTGGGTGACAAGACCCGTATGGAGCGACTCACCCGCCGCCCGGAAGCCTTTATACGACCATCGCCATCGGCAGGCACGCTGGGCGGTGTGGCACGCAAGAGTCGCGAAACGATTCTGGTGTGTGAGGCTGCCGGGTTTGATGTCATTCTGGTGGAGACCATGGGTGTCGGTCAGAGCGAGATCACTGTGCGCTCGATGGTTGATTTTTTTATGTTGTTAATGCTGACCGGTGCTGGAGATGAGCTTCAGGGCATCAAAAAGGGTGTGATTGAAATGGCCGATGCCCTGCTGATCAACAAAGCTGATGGCGACAATAAGGTGCGTGCTCAGGCCGCACAGGCTGATTATAAGCAAGCACTCCACTATCTTGCACCAGCAACAGCGGGATGGCATCCACAGGTCCAGACATGTTCTGCACTAACAGGGGAGGGCATTGGTGCAGCGTGGGATATGATTGAGCAGTTTCGTGAAACAACAACAGAGTCAGGTGTGTTTGCGGAGCGCCGGCGTGCACAGACCCTTGATTGGGTCACTACTCTGATCGAAGAATACCTACGTACCAGCTTTTTTCAGCATCCGGCGGTTGTTGAGCAAATACCACAGATCAAGGCGGCAGTTGCAGATGGGACGATGCCCGCTACAGCAGCGGCGCAGGCACTGGTACGGGTGTTTGAAGAACGATAAAGGAAGTAGCCTGTTCAGTTTTAAACAGACGACTCCCAAGTGAAGGAAGGATTGAAGTTCGTTTAGAAATTCCAGGGCCATGGGAAAGGGAATGGGCTACCGCCAGTGCTGCCAGATCCGCTACTCTGGCTTACGGCTGTACTATCGATCTGGACAATGGCTTCATAGCTGTAGTCGCCATCGACAACTTTGGTTACAGTCAGCGTACTACCAGCCTGTGTAGTGGTTTCACCATTGATGGTGACGATAAGGAGCACACTGCCCTCACATCCTTCGGCTGAAGCAGTGACGCTGACTTCGTTATTGGAAGTGGACGAGAAAGTGTTGGTTGAGCAAAATGACTGAGTTGCCGGAGCAGCAGCAGCAGAGCCAAAACTAAGTGTGAAAGCGATAGCAATCATACTGATAACTGAAAAAATCTTTTTCATATAGAGCCTCCTATGGTATTGTCGCTGTTGGATATGCGACCGATTACGTTACGGCTTAAATATATCAACCAAACGTCACACAAACGTAAAATAACGTGAAATACAATGAATGACAATGACTTTTTATGGTAATTCGATTCGAAGAGGAAGCCTGAAGAGGCCATAGCTTATAACGTCGGGTATTTCTATTAGTTATGAGAGGAACAGGTCATGGTTGGATCTGTTACATTATCACGGCCCATTAACATCGTTCTGTTAGGGCCACCGGGCTCCGGGAAGAGCACTGTTTCAGAAGCATTAGCAGCACATCACAATCTGGTTGTTATCGCTACAGGCCAGCGGCTCCGCGCTGAGATCACTGCTCGTAGCGTATTGGGACGCTCAATCTCTGGCTATCTCGATAAGGGGAATCTCATTCCTGATTCGCTGATGGACCGCTTGTTACGCTCATATCTTGACTCATTAGATCCTGAACGTGGCTTTTTACTAGATGGATATCCTCGTACTATCGCGCAGGCCACTGGCTTGATCGGCATTATGGCCGATTACCAACATATTCTGGATGCAGTTATCGCACTAGAAGTCGATGATGAAGAGATTGTACGTCGTTTGAGTGGGCGGCGTATTTGTGAAGGAGCGGGCGATCCATTCCCAATACATATCGACGATCTCACAAGTATTATTCGGTGCAGAGAGCGCGGTGGGCATCCAGTGCAACGCGATGATGATCGCCCCGAGGTTGTACGTCAGCGCATCGCTGTGTATCATGAGCAAACGCATCCACTGCTTGAGTTTTACGAGCAACAAGGGCTATTGTTGCGCGTTGATGCGGTAGGATCATCAGCGGATGTCTTTCGTCGGATCGAGATTGCGCTGGAAGAACGTATTGCAACCCTTGGATAACGTTTTTAGATAGACTAAAGAACATAACCTATGACAAACACCCCACTGAATATTTTGATGATGTCGGCTGAGATGGTGCCATTTGCAAAAACGGGGGGAATGGCTGATGTAGTCGGAGTGTTGCCCAAGATCCTCAAAGCACAAGGGCATGATGTGCGTGTTGCATTACCGGGGTATAGTCGTATTCATCGTGGGGGCTTCCACTGGTCGCCCCCGCTTGCTACCTACCCTGTCCCTATGGATGCGAGTCCGGCCCAGGCAACGATTGTACAAACAACCATTCCATCCAATCCTGGTCATGTTCCTGTCTATTTGATTGAAAACGACCACTACTACAATCGTGATGGTATTTACATGTATGAAGACGATGCGGATCGATTTATCTTCTTCTGTCGTGCGGTACTCGAAGGCATGAAGGAACTTGATTGGTATCCCGACATCATCCACTGTCACGACTGGCAAACAGCCATTGTCCCCAACTGGCTCAAAACGATTTACAAAGACGACCCCTTCTATACGCAGACTGCCTGTGTCTATACGATTCACAACCTGGCCTATCAGGGCATCTTTGGACATCGTGTGTTGGAGATCGCCGGTGTGGATGAGTATGGCTTTATTGCTCACCCTGGTATTCCTCATCTCAATGACGTTGTTGATTTTATGGGTCGTGGTATCTTCTATGCTGATATCGTCAATACGGTGAGCGAAACCTATGCACGCGAGATTCTAGAGCCTGAGTTTGGTGAGGGATTAGATCCTATTCTCCGTGATCGACGTGATCGTTTGTACGGTATTTTGAACGGCATTGACATGGAGTTGTACAATCCCAAAAAAGACGGATATATCGCCGCGTCTTATGATGCGGTTGATATTGCGCCCAAAATGACATGTAAAGCCGATTTACAATGTGAAGCCCAGCTTCCACAACAGCGTGATGTTCCGCTTATTGGCATCATTTCGCGTCTTACCGACCCCAAAGGTTTCGATTTAATCAGCAACATTATCGAGTCACTACTTCAGAACCACGAGGTCCAGGTAGTCGTTCTGGGGACGGGTGAGCAACGTTATCATGACCAATTTAACACGATTCAGGCGCGATTTTCGGAAAAGGTGAAGCTCTTCTTTACCTTTAATGCTGCACTGGCCCATAAAATCTATGCTGGTTCAGATATGTTTCTGATGCCATCGCGTTTTGAGCCATGTGGGCTTGGTCAGATGATCGCACTCCGTTATGGCTCGATACCAATTGTACGCGAGACAGGGGGACTGGCCGATACTGTTATCAACTTCGATCCGACCACCGGTATCGGCAATGGGTTCTCGTTCAAACCCTATGACTCAATGGCCCTCTATGCTACGCTGGTACGCGCACTAGAAACGTATCGCCATCCACAAGTGTGGAAACAACTGGTACTGCGCGCCATGGCGGCGGATCATTCATGGCACACTTCTGCGCGGCGGTACGAAGATCTGTATCGACGGGCGATGGCTGTGCGGAGTGGGCAAACAGATCAGGGGACTTATCAGGAAGATCCGAGTATGCCGTAGGTGAGGGCTGACTCATCGGTGGACGGGCTAGCCGTCCACCTACCTGCGCTGTCTACCTGCGGGCTGTGGTGCGCGGCCTTCCGACATGTCAATATTGAATGACCATCGATATGTGGTTGTGCCTGTTCATTTTCGAGGACCTTTACCATCATAGGTTGGATCAACGACCTCCGCACACTCGCGCGGTTCTCCATCCTGGCGCACACACTGCAAATACTCATTCGTCAACTTCTCAGCTATTGCGAGTTCCTCTGCCAGATCACGTCCCTGTATAGCGCGATCAACCGCACGGTAGAGCCAGAAGGGATCAAAGAAGGGTGTATTGAAAAGATCTTGCTCTGATAGAGCTGTAGGATCATTCAAACGAGGGAGATAATCTTCGTACAGTTCTGCCGCGCGTGGTGAAGCTTGTGACAGAAATGTCGGGGATTGTGCCAGCGAGCGACGTGCCGGAAATGAGCCTGGATTCATGAACGTCGAGTGATTACTGAGAAATTTGAGCCACTCCCAACATGCTTCTGGATGCTCACTTTGGGGGGAAATATAGGTTCCTTGAATGATAACATCACTGGGACCGATGGTATCTCTATCGCGTGGTGGTGGTACCAAGCCCACAGAAATCGCATCGGGATCATCAGCATCACGCGACAAGCCTCCCCAGGCACTATCCGTCATCCACATGGCACTCTGTCCACTATTTACATAACCAATCATGATGCTATCATCGTAGCCAGGCAGATCACCATGCGGTGAGTATTGGCGCAACAAATCGACGTAGTAGGTTAACGCACGTACCATAGTGGGATCAGTGAAGTTTGGCACAGGCCCCTGTGAACTGTTCTGACTGAGCGGGGCATCAAACTGGTCAAGAAAGAGCCAGAGATCACGTGGTTCACCAAACGGTAACGCATAGCCATATTTCTGCTCAGTGCCATCACGACGAGTCATCTGCTGTACAAGGGCCAGAAAGTCATCAAGTGTCATATCAGCTGGTGGAGGGGCAAAATCTACAGATTGAAAATGGTCTTCGTTGTACGCCAGTGCCCGTAATCGCATACTTAATGGGAGGCCGTAGATACCACCTTCTCGTTCAAAATAACCCAGTAAAGCTGGTGGATAATCATCGCGTGGAAACGCCGCATCACCTTCAATAAAAGGGCGTAAATTAAGCGTTGTTGTTACCTTATCATTTGGTGGCGACAAATCCCATGCAAAACAGTCTACGTCTGCTGATGCATGCGCAAAATGAGCCGCCGTACCTTCACCCAATGCGTTGTCATCAATAGTCGTTGGTTCAACATACATATCAGGATACTCCTCCGCAAAACGGCGTGTCAGGCTCTTCAGGTCAGGTATGATTCCTAATGTACCAAACTCAATGACTTGCGTTCCCTCTGCCAGAATGACCGGGGTAGCTACAACAATTGGTTCAGATCTGCTATCAGGTTCTTCACGTTCCTGACTGATTGCGGCCTGTGCCGTTTGCAACATCGTATCGATAGACTCATCACCCTGCACTGTGTCATCCCACAGATTACGCAATGCTTGCCATACCATTGGATCAATATCAGGATTGATGGTTGAAGGACGTTCCAGTGCAGCGCGAAAGGCCTTGATGTAGTCTTCCTGCTGGTTACGCCATACCGGATTCTGTTCGGCTACAGACCGACGTGCTGGAGCTTCACTCACCCGATACCCTTGCTCTGCCAGCGGCATATAGTTAGCAAGAAAGGAGAGCCAGCGCCAGGCCGCCTGGGGATGAAATGTACCACTGCTTATTACATAGCCTTCCTGACCTGGTAAATATTGGGGAAGCGACAGGGTTGGTTCCGGTATATAACCAATTTCGAAGGGCAATGCTCCGTTACTTAACGAAGGAAAAAAATAAAGCGAGTGCCAAAAGGCAATACGCTGCTCCCGAGCCAATTCAGACAATGTATCGGGTACCGATATGACAAATCCCTCCTCTTCACTGAACAGGTTTGGCTGGCTTTTGGCGTGCCAGAGGATACCTGCTTCAAGCATTGCTTGGGTTTCTTCTACAGCATCAGCATATGCCGGTTGTTCCAGATTCAGTTGTTCTCTGGGTGTCGCAAAGGGATCAATCCCCGCTTGTTCTAACTGAGCTAGAAAGGAGGCCAGTCCCAGATCGCCGGTCATCAAACCATATGTTTCGACGGTTGCTCCCTCACGTTGTGCGAGTATCCTTGCCATCTCATGTAGATCACGCCAACTTGGTTCGTCAGGAACCTCAATCCCGGCTTGCTCAACCAGCGTTTTGTTGTACGCTATCAGCGGTGCTTCGGCAATCGTTGGCAACACATAGAGACCACCATCGGTACTGAGCGGCACAAATGCGCTTGGATAGTAATCGTCGATGTCAAAAGTGACATCAGCATCAATCAAAGGATTGAGATCGAACAGATAGTCTTTTGCTATATCTTCTGACGATACATAGGTAAAAGCAGTATCTGCCGCACTAACGACTGCGCGAAGAAAATCCTGGTTGGCTTCTTGCAAATCGATAGTATCCGATAAATCCACAAAAATGACCTGCATATCTTCATTTTCAGCGTTGAAATGTCTTATGAGTGGCTCAAAATAGTCTCGATACTGATCATAGGCGCCAAAAGTAATGGTTGTCACCGACGTATCGTTAGCAGCAGGAAGAGGTGTTGTATTTTGGGGTATATCAGAGACAGCAGGTGCACAAGCAAACAGCAACATCGATAAAAGTAGCAGTATACTAGAATAACGTAGCATAGATCGTCTTCTTCCTTATCAAGATATACGATCATGAAAACCCAAGGCAAGGCTCATGAAGTATATAAATGCATCTTGAGTTTTGGCGTCAAGGTAACATCAAGAGATTCATGCAAACAAGTTCTTTCTGATACAGTGACGAGATGAATATGTGCCAAATAGATAGTCTTCATATAGTAGGACGTTTAACCGCATATAAACGTAACGCTTTGGAGTTCACCAATGCTACAACATAATCAGGTTGTAGAGCTGCAAGTTTCTGTTGGGGTCAACCCGAGTGTGGTACGGCAGCGCTTGACCCAGGTGCCAAATGAGACAGAGTTACTCATAGCTCGCTTCTATCTAGATATCTATAGGTGAGCGTGCTTCAGCAAGGCACAGACGTGATCAATGTAATGCTTCCGTTCCTATCTAAACGAAATGGACAGAATACTGCCATAAAAGTCAAGAAAATCATAAAATCAGTATTTTACACCTCCCCTCAAATTGCCTTCAAATCACGTAATCGGCATTGGCCCGCTCACCTGTGCTATACTGTGTTCTACTCGAGCAACAATACAGGCATAACGCTCAAGGAATACAACGATGGATCACAATCAAAGTGATGATCAGACATCCAACCTCCACGATGTGTCACATAAAACCCGTACATTCGCGCTGACACTGCCTGAAGCAATAGAAGATTTTCCGTGGGGAGAACCTGTTACTAAAGTTAACAAGAAAATATTTGTCTTTTTCGGCAGCCAAAGTAACCTTGAGACCGAGTTCACACTAAGCCTAAAATTACCCTATTCCCATAGTGATGTTTTATCTTTACCTTTTGCAGAGCCAATGGGCTATGGTTTGGGCAAAAACGGCTGGGTCACAGTGCACTTTGTCGCAAGCGATCAAGTGCCACTGTCTCTCGTTCAACAATGGATCACCGAAAGTTACCGCGCTGTAGCCCCTAAACGTCTTATTGCACAGCTTGATAACCACAAATCTAAGAAGTAAAACCTGTTAAACTAATAGTGCGACGTTATTTGTTTAAACGAAAGAGGTATCTTTTGTATCGGTTTATAGTTGTAACAATACCAATCATTGTACTTGCAGCGATTATAGCGATATTTTCCTATACCTTTGGATATCAAACGAAGCTAATTCGCGGCCTCACATACTTTGGAGCGACTCGTGAAGAACGCCGCGTACTCCATAAAGAAATCGCAAAACGCAGTCAATTCATTCAACCCTTTCTTCTGATTCTCAAACTACTCACAAGGGGTTCGCTGAACAAATCACCCCGTTACAAAAACCTCGCATATCCACCCCAGGTATGTAATCAAACGACATTTGCCTTTGCAGAGAACTATCAACCAAAAAAGAATGACATCTTTGTCGCTACACAGATGAAATGTGGCACCACCTGGATGCAGCAGATCGTGTTCGAGGTGTTATCACGGGGACGAGGGGATTTGAGTGACACCGGGTATCGTCACCTTCAGGCCGTCAGCCCATGGATCGAGTCGTGTCAGGGCGTGAGTGTCGCTGAGGCTCCCCTTATCGGTGATTCGGCCTCCCGGATCATTAAAACACACCTCCCAACCAAGTTGTGCCCATACAGTCCGCAAGCACGCTACATCTATGTCGCAAGGCATCCCGTCAGTTGTTTTGCCAGTACCTACGATTTTCAGCACGCGCTTACAGGCTCTCTTGCAGCAGACAAAGATACGGCATTAGCATGGTTTTGCAGTGACGCGATGCATTGGGGGCCATGGCCAGACCATGTCGCTGGTTGGTGGGACTGGGCCGAAACAAGAGAGAATGTGTTGTTTATGCATTATGAAGAGATGAAAGACGATCTCAAAGGTGCAATTGGAAAGGTAGCAGCATTCCTCAATCAATCACTCACGGAGGCCGAGCTTGATGCCATTGAAGGAAAGTGTTCCTTCGAGTATATGCGTCACAACGAAGACATGTTTGAGATGGCCCCACCAAGCATATTGGCAGGCAAACGGACCTTATTCAAGAGCGGCGCGAGAGACCGACACAAAGATATTTTGCCAGAACAACACGACCAGATATTGCATCATTGTCGGGAGCGATTGCAGGGGCGTTGCTATCCGGTTGCTAAATACTATCCTGACATCAGGAGTGGCTAATCTGACGAATGCTGTATTATTCAGTGGCCTTACTCTACCCAATACAAACAGATGTAGTTATCTTACGTCTCACGAATGTTATCTTGAATACGATGCATAATAGCCACAAATGTCTCGATTTCTGTGGGCGAAATACCCTGAAAAACCTCTGCTCGGAAAGCCGCCACACTCTCCAGAATACGCTCCATGTGTTGTCGTCCCTGCACTGTAAGCTGGATCGGACTTCTGCGTCGGTCGGTTGGATCGACTTCACGCTCTGCCAAACCACGCTTGATCAACCCCTCAACCTGGCGTGAGATGTTGGGATAGTCATTTAGGTCTTTGTCCGCCAACGCACCTATGCTCATTCCAGGTGTTTCATAGAGACGAAACAGAATAAACCACTGCTCTGGTGTAATATCCAGCCCTAATTCTTCAATCTTGCGACTGAGATGCACACGCAACATACGCGCTGTACGGTGGATAATATATGCAGTTGCATTATCAATGCTTGTGAGATCTTGCATGCGATCCATAGACACCTCTACAAAGTAACCTGAACATGTTGTCGTAATCGAGAATGATGGTCAAAATCGTCATCGACACTATAGGCCAGAATAAGATAGATCGATGAACCTGAGCGCAGATCATAGTGGAATTCATCGCGAGCATCTGCGGCAATGCGAAATCGGATCATAGTCTGACCATCTTTTTCGGATGCTTTCAACAACTCTACCTGTGATGTTCCACCAAGCTGTGCAACAGGCTGGTGATCACCTACGCCTACCACAAAATGATCCGCAAGCCGAGGAACTCCATCTGCGACGGACCCCATTATTAAGTTACTACCAACAATATCATTTTGTATATTGAAGCCAACCGCAACCCACCCTTCCGTCTGTGCGGTAGTCTCAAACACCCAAAAGGACCCTTCACGATACCAGGTAACTTTCATACCATCGATTGATGCCTGACCAGCTTCCACCGGCGGAGTAGGCGATAAAGAATCCATCGAATAGGCTCCTGATGTTGCACAGCCACTAAGCAGTAGAAATATCCAAAACCACAGAGAAGCGTGTACTATTCTGTATTTGAAAACCATGCTGTGTTATCCTTATACAATTGCCCAGGCAATATTTGCCTAGGCAAATAATAAACACTTTTTGTGTGCCTGTCAAGATCTATGGGAGACTCTTATATTACACAGATCAATTAGATACGTTTTCTGTTCGCTGATGGTATTATGTGTAGCAGAGGATCATCAGGAATATAGTAACAGCAGCGCAACAGCCATGACTCAAGAAATTCCACTCGATTATCACGATCAAGGGTTTCGCTACAAACTCTATACACCTACCCCTTCGCTGACGCCCTTTGTCGGGTGTTACTGGGCGCTGCAATCGGCACAGCAACCACTCAGCCAGGAATTGATGATTCCCGACGGCTATGTTGATATCATCTTCAACTACGGCAACCCTTATCGTCGGACTGAATTAGGCGGATTACATCGTTCTCATTGGATTAGCAAGAGTCACATCGTGGGTAAGCGGACAAGATCTGTCGTGCTCGACCATACCGCACACCTGAACCTCGTCGGTATAAAACTCAAACCATATGGACTTTGGGCCTTGACCCGGCTACCGTCACACGATTTTGCCGGCCAGATCGTCCCCATTGATGCAGCGATGCATGCATTGGTTCCATTGGAATATCAAATCTACGAAGCCTGCAATGAATCTGACAAAATCCAGATCATCGAGCAATTCCTGCTTCAGAACCTCCTTCCCTTTGCGGAGCACCATCGAGACATACAATATGCCACACAGATCGTCCTTCAGATGCGCGGGAATATACGCATCAAGGATCTGGCTGCGACGCTGAATATGTCGTACCGACAACTTGAACGTTCTTTCCAAAATCTGATTGGCCTTTCCCCCAAGGCATTTGCTAGAGTGGTACGTTTCAAGAAAATGATGCAAACCATCAAACGCAGCCAGTCACTCAGCTATGAGCATCAATATCTTGATTTTGGCTATTATGACCAGAACCACTTTATCAAAGAGTTTAAGCACTTTATGGGTGGCACTCCTTCGGATTATTTCAACAACCAGTTTCATTCTCAAGACGTCTTCTTCAGCCTCGGTATCGATAATAATGTGGCTGCATGGTTGTCCGGTCAGAATGACTAACGAATGGTGACTCACATAATACCCATAAACCACTCCACTTTTGTTATGCCAACAACCAGACATACTCGGCGGTTGCAAACCGCCGCTACAAGTAAACAAGCTTGGAGTAGCGACTTTCAGACACTTGTATTCTGCACAAAAGCTGTCGAAAATCTACTATATCAAAGAGTTTAAGCACTTTATGGGTGGCACCCCTTCCGATTATTTCAACAACCAATTTCATGCCGAGGATATCTTTTTTAGCCTCGGCATCGATAATAATGTGGCTGCGTGGTTGTCCGATCAGAATGACTAACGAATGGTGACTCACATAATACTCATACACCACTCCACTTTTGTTATACCAACAACCAGACATCCCCGGCGGTTGCAAACCGCCGCTACACATACCAGGCTTGCAGTAGCGACTTTCAGTCACGCACATACCGCACAGAAGCTGGCGAAAATTTACTATACGGCCCAAAGGAAAATCGTTATAGTCTTCCACAAATAGACTTCAAATAGTAATAACAGGACATCATATGCAATATGTGAGTTTAGGCCGGACAGGCGTACAGGTAAGTCCGCTCTGTCTTGGCACGATGAACTTTGGCACTACCACTGACCAGATCGAGGCGTTCAACATCGTTGATACAGCCATCGAGCGCGGGATTAATGCAATCGACACTGCGAATATTTATGGGAGAGGGCGCAGCGAGGAAATCGTTGGGGAGGCGCTGCACCGCAATGGGAAGCGAGCACGGATGGTTCTGGCGACCAAAGTGCACGTGAGTATGGACGATAGCGATCCAAATGCCGCAAACAATCATCGCCGTCATATCATTGAACAATGTCACGCATCGCTTCAGAGGCTACAAACAGATCACATCGATCTGTACTACATCCATCGGTCAAGCACCCAGATCCCGATTGATGAAACACTACGAGCACTGGACGATCTCGTGCGGGATGGCAAAGTGCGCTACATCGGTACCAGTGACTTTGCGGCATGGAAGATCATCGAATCACTCTGGGTCGCCAAAGAGTACGGGCAGAATCGCTTTGTATGTGAGCAATCGGCCTATCATCTGCTGGACCGTCGCGCCGAGCGTGAGTTGTTACCAATGGCACAGAGCTATGGCATCGCTGTGCTGGCGTGGTCGCCCTTAGCAGGCGGCTTGCTCTCAGGCAAATATCAACGCGATGCAATGCGTCCAGAAGGTGCACGGTTTCAGAGAAGTAGTGAAGCGGATGAATGGGGCACACGACATTTCACCCCGGCAGCATTCGATGCCGTCGAGGCACTAACCACCTTGGCCAGCGAAAAGGGGTGTACACCAACACAGCTCGCACTTGCCTGGTGTTATCAGCAACCAGGGGTGGTTGGGCCAGTGCTCGGACCGAAAACACTGGCCCAATTCGAGGAACAGCTAGGAGCACTTGAGGTTACCATCACCGATGCGGACCGACAACGTATCGATCAAATCTGTCCACCAGGCAAGGTCATCGTCCCATACTACATCGATGATGCCTTCGCCGATTTTCGACCACATCGGTTTCGGTGGTAACCGACTCACACGCTATCCACCAGCGGGTCGTATCAACAAGACGGGCAGCGTCGTTGTATGCAACACTTTGTCTGCCACACTCCCGAGCATCCAGCGGCGCAAACCACCATACCCGTGCGTCGCCATCACAATCAGATCAACATTATGATGGCGTGCTTCCACCCCAATCTCAACCATTGGATCACCCACACTAACGACTGGCACAATCGGCACATCACGTGGAAACATCTGTCGTATCAATATGTCCAAATCTTGGCGAACCTGCTCACGACGGATCTCGGTCATCTCCGCAGCAAGCGCACCGGTATCCGGGTAGAGTTCCAGTGCATATGGCTCCACCTGGAGCAGAATGATTTCAGCCTCGGCTCGTACTGCAATATCGGCAGCCACCCGAAATGCCTGCCGCGATAAACCAGAACCATCAGTGGGAAGCAGAATACGTCGAATTGTGAAGCTCTCAATAGGCACCGAAACTGCATCACGTATCAGCACAACGGGGCACGGCGCCTGGCGCATCACATCGTCGGCCACGCTCCCGAGCGCCCAACGATGCAGACCGCTGTAGCCGTGTGTCGCCATCGCGATCAAATCAGCCTGATGCTGCATGGCCTGTTCCACAATGCACTGTGCAGGCATACCAGTATGCACCATCAGCTCAACCTGCAGCCCTTTTTCGCGTAAGGCCCTTGCATGGAACTCCAAGTATTCGGTAGTCTGTTGATGCTGTGAAGCCATGGCATGCGCCAATTGATCTTCACCAATCAACCTAACCCCACCGACCTGACGGGCCATATGGGACGTCGGCTGCACAGCAACCTGCTCGGTAAGCACGCTCAACAGAAGAATTTTTGTATCCAGAAACTGTGCAAACAGTTGTACATAGGGGAGCACTTGCTCAGATAACTCTGAACCATCGAGGGGAACTAGAATCGTTTTCATAGGGGCCTCCTCATTGAGGCAAACTAACAGGAAATCAAGGCCAGAGATGGCCCATCCCATCATACCGCAGAGTGAGGAAAGAAAAGAAAACGTCATGCCACACCGAATGACATTTTCATAACGTTCATCGAGGAGGCAACGATACTGCGCTATGTGTGTACGGGTTGCGGTTGGTCAACCCCATGCTGATAGATTCCCCGCACAATCGCTTCGATGTCCGGCTCCTCAACCGTGAGATCGCGGACAGGATAGCGATCAGCAATTGCGACTATCAGATCTGCTGCTGTCATCGCTTCACGGTCAAACTGCACCCACATTCGGCGGCCCTCACTCCGCACCACACGTGTGCCATCCAGCGGCAGCGTGAACACTGCCTGGGCGTCGTCATCAGGGGCAAGATCGACAACCAGTGTACGCCAACGCCCAAAACGTTCGCGGAGCGTCGCAAGTGCCCCATCATAAATCACCTGGCCATGATCGATCAGAATGACACGTGGGCAGAGGTAGGCAATATCCGCAAGATCGTGCGTTGTCAATAAGACCGTCACGCCCTGCTCTCGATTGATGTGCGACAGGAACTGACGAATATGCTCCTTCGCAACCACATCCAAACCAATCGTCGGCTCATCCAGAAACAAAATGCTGGGCTCATGCAACAGCGCCGCCGCCAGATCGGCCCGCATGCGTTGCCCGAGAGAGAGCTGCCGTACCGGGGTGTTGAGGAACACATCCAGCTCAAGCAGTTCCGTAAACTGTTGGAGATTGCGTTGCCAAGGCGACTCAGGAATACGATAGATATGTCGCAACAACTCAAAGGACTCGATAGTTGGCAGATCCCACCACAACTGACTACGCTGGCCAAACACCACCCCGATACCACGGACATGCTCGATCCGCTGCCGGTGTGGCACACGCCCATCAACAACAATATGGCCATCGCTTGGCACCAGAATACCCGTCAACATCTTCATTGTCGTAGACTTACCGGCACCATTTGGCCCCAGGTAGCCCACCATTTCACCTGCCTCCAACTGAAACGACACATCATTGACGGCATGGATATGTTGGTGCTCACGAGAAAGAAAGGTACGCAAGGTGCTGAACTGACCGCTCTTCCGTACTGCACGCGTAAAGGTCTTCCGAAGATGCTCAACATGGATGAGTGCCATAGTGCTCCTACTTGCAAAACTAAAGCGGTACCTGCAACTGCCGTGCAATCTGTGCCATATGTATTGCGTCATGCCAGAGCATATGCAGGGTATGGCTGTAGATGGTCACCATCCCCAGCCGATTGTGTTCCGCAGATAGTTCCCACTGTTCTGGAGTCAGTGCAGTTAGTTCCACGATATGCTGGGAACGAGCACGCACAAACTCCGCTAACGCTTCCTGAAGATTAGCTTGAGAATACCATCGTTCCTGTGCGAGGGCTTCCTGGTCAAAACCACCAATCATCGCAGGACTGGTATCACGGATCGTGTGCATACGCTCAATGACAAATTCTTCGGTATCACGCATGTGACACATCACCTCAACAATCGACCATCCCTCATTTGCTCGTGCAATCCGCGCCTGTTCCATCGTCACGCCATAAACGAGCGTTTCCAACGTCACAGGGGTCGACTGTAACGCCTCGATCAATTCCTGTGTTGAGCCATACATTTGTTTTCTCCCTTTGGTGTTATTGTCTCTGCAGAAGCCACAATCTGTGCGGCTACCTGTCGCAAAACATCGCGTAATTCAGCCGGTCGATAGACAACAAAAGGACATCGTAAATCAATCAAAAAATAAGCAATCCACTCCAGATCCTCCATAAAACACTGGAGGTGCACACCATCAGATGTTTGTTCTACTGTGCCAAGCGTAGCTGGTATACGCCGGCGTGCTTCCTCCCATGGCAGTGTAAGCAAAACCTCAACCTGCCACGTGCTCTTTATTTGCACAATCGAATCGAGCAAATACGCCAGACTATCAAAATCAGCAGGTGGGTCAAAGTGTGTATCTTGTAGTTGGGCTGTCAACACCCGGTCCAGCCGAAATACCCGAATATCCTCGCGTAATCGGCAGTAGCCAACCGCATACCAACGCCCCTCGCGATACACCACCCCATACGGCTCGATCATGCGTTGCGTCACCGCATCCTGCCCCGACGTGTATTCGATCCACAGTTGACGGTGTTGCTGGGCGGCCAGACTAAACGGCACAACCAGATCACTGACAGACGCAGCCTCTGCTCCATGCGTGTCGAGTACCAGCATTTCCTGCACCGCCTGCACCCGTTGCCGAAGCGTCTCGGGCATCACCCGCTCTATCTTCGCCAGCGCCCCCTCAAAAGCTGGAGCATCAAGCGTCATGTTCAATGAGCGAGAGGCCAGCAAACCAAGCACGAGCGCCAACGCCTCATCTTCGGTAAACATCAGCGGCGGCAACTTAAACCCCGGTCGCAAGCGATACGCACCATACCGACCTCGCGCAGACTCCACCGGAATACCAAGATCCTGCAACATAGTGACATATCGACGCACCGTGCGTACATCGACCTCCAGGCGTGCCGCAAGCTCTGGCCCGTTCATCGAACCGTAGGTTTGCAGTAACTCAAGGACGGTCAATACACGCGTCGCTGGATGATACACACCAAAGCCTTTCTGTAAACACAAGCAAGATCAGGAAAAAGCATACATGCCTTCCACCCTTCATGCTATGCGCCAAAAGATGGAGCAACGAGCTACTCGACCGCCACATCGACAACCGTGGCAGTTGTGGTGCCAAACACATCAGTAACCTGCACTCTAATCTGATAATGGCCTCGCTCGGCATACCGCCACCCAACATCGGTGTACGTTACCAACGCACGGTCAGTGCGGGTACGAAACGCCTGCCAGTGGTGCGTGAAAGGCTGCCCGGCCTGCCACAAAAAGTCGACGGCCCAGAAGTCGATAAAATCGAAAGGCGCCTGGCTGGCCCGTTCCTGCAATGACTGCGGCTCCTGCTGCATCCTGTCAGGCAATGACGGCACAAAGCAAACCAGTTCAATATCATATCTGCCCATCTCTCGTGCAATCACACGGGCTTCGAGCATTCCGACCGACACAAAAGTCACCTCTGTGTACTGCGGTTCCATCAACTCACGTGGGATATATTTGAGATGGATAACAACACCGGTGGCCACTTCAATCTCATGCCTGTGCAAACCTACATCCCTGCTAAACTCCCACGCCAGTACATGGAGTGTCTGCCCTCCCTGAGACCGCGTCGCGAGAGCCAGCATCCGTAAGAACTCCACCGTACAGATCACATCGACCTGCGTTAAATACACATAGGTTGGATGATTTGCTCTGACAAGATGTTCACCTAACACCAACTCCTCTAGCGCTCCATACTGCTCGGGCAAACCGTCTCGATAGCGCTGCAAAACCAGTTCACAATACGCTTGTTCATCATTGTGTAGCCGCTTATGGAGCCACCACCTGCGCGACTCAAAACCCAGATCATAGATATCAAATGACTTCGGTTGCTCTTCCGATGAGTGCTGCAACTGAATCAGGCGTTTTCGCGCCGCGTGGATGGCGTGGCGGCCTACATCCCCACCGATCCAGCGACGACCAAGTTGCTCTGCGACGGCCAACGTGGTGCCTGAGCCACAGAAGAAATCAGCAACCAGATCGCCCTCGTGGGAAGCCGCTCTGATGATTCGCTCAAGCAGCGCAGCAGGCTTCTGCGTGGTGTAGCCAGTGCGTTGTGGGTCTTTTTGCTGCAAATGACTGATGTCGGTCCACACATCCGGTGGCGTAAGTCGCTCGTCCTCATAATAGCGATACACCTTACCCGCCGACTTAATCGTAAAGTAGACCCGCCCATCTTCGTCAACCTGCCGCTTCATATGGTTGCGCTTGCCTGCACCACGTAGCTCACCCACCGCATCCTTGTTGAACACCCAACGTGCCGTTTTGGAGTACCAATAGATAATATCGTGTTTCCGCGAAAACTGGTCGTGTTGCCGCCCACCAGACTGATAGTGCCAGATTATCTGGTTC